>MNYA01000155.1 GCA_001872985.1 bacterium CG2_30_54_10
TTATCGAGAAGTGGGCGTAACGTTGATCCGATCTGCGTTTGAGGCTTTTTGACTTCAGACCGCTAAACTCATACAATTTAGTGAAGTTTGGCAGTCACGGTCCGAACAATCGCTATTTTGCTTCGCTCTTCATGGTGTTGTACTGGTCGGAAAGAACCTTCAGGTCACCGTAGACCTTTTTTGCCTCGTCGTATTTTCCGGTCTCGACCAATTTGTTGTAATTCAGGTAAGTGTCGTAATACTTTCGCTCCACCTGCTGAATATCACCCGACACCGGCTTGACATCCCCGGTGGGTCTCAAACCCCCGCCACCGACGGTACCGCCATTGTTGATGCCGAGCCCAAAGCCCTCGCCCGTGGATATACCGCCCAAATTGGTCGTATTGACGGTGTTGCCATTGCCGGTGTTGAGGTTCGTCCCGAGGTTCGTCCCGCGATTGAAGATATTGAAGGTACCCAACCTGGTTCCGCCGGTGACCCATTTGGCGATCTTGCTTCCAAGAAGTCCGCCGACGATACCTCCGATGATCGGCCCGATAATCGGGATCGGAGCGCCGAGAGCCATGCCAATCGTGGAACCGATCGAGGAACCAACCAAGTCTACCTTGTCAATCGATTTCCAGGCTTTGCCAAGCGAGAACCGCCCACCCTTGAGATCGCCGGCAAGGGAGGAGCCCATCTGCCCGGCGGCTGAACCGAACATCACCGGAATGACCGCCCCAACCATCGCGCCGATAGGGCCAGGAATGAATGTCCGGACCAGGGTCGAGGCAAACTGTCCGCCGGCGGCGCCGAGCGCGGAGCCGAGGACGCTTCCCGCGAACTCGACGGAGGCGACTGCTTTGACGGCCTTCCCAAGAGACGGCTTTTCGCCCTTGATCATGTTGATGGCGAGGTTCGTTCCGACCGCAACGGTTGTCGTTACAGCCAGATTCGTAAATGAAAAGCTGTTCTTGAGGGACTGCTTGGCATTCTGAGAGCCTTCGGCAACGCCTTTGCTGAGCTTGCCTGCAAAGGTGTCAGCATACTGGGTTTCAGCGGCGGGAGCGTTGGCGACGCCCTGCTCTTCTTTGGCTGGCCCCTTCTTCCCGTCGGTCTTTTTCAGGATGCCCAGATCTTGGGCGATGGCAACCATCTTGGCCTTTAGAATGTTGATGATCGCCGCGAGCTTGCTCTTGATCGCATCAATGATAGTCTTGAGTTTCCCTGCGAGCAGGTTGCCATTCCCGTTGAGCGGCATTTTCCCGGCTTCGACGCCGAGTTGGTTGAGGCCAACCCCGAGCTCGTTTTCGAAAGAGGTGTCGGGGGTGATCCCGTGAGCGGCATCCCATTCGGACACCTGGCCCTTATAGACCTGAGCGCCCTGTTGAACGAGGTCTTTGGTGTTGCCGACAATTGCCCTGACCCGCTCGCCGATCGACATCGTCTCCATATGTGAGGGGGCCAATCGCTGGTAGAGCGGCTTGGAGACCTGCTGGATCTGCTGCAGGGAATTTTCAAGCGTGCTGATATTGCCGTTCAGTTGGCTGACCTGCGGGTTGGATCGGAACATCCCTGCCAAATCAACTCCCTGGCCGGCGGGAACCGGGGGAACCGCCTGCACCTCCTGGGCGTATGCCCCAAGAGTCGACAGAACGAACAACATCACGGTTAAAAGCGAGGTTATGCGCAACCGCGATCTGCTTCGGAATAACATTATACTACCTCCAATTTATCTTCTGACGCCGTTTCCGGCCGATCAGCGGTACAACTTGTTCCTATTATAGGCATCGAATGGGGGGGGCGTCAATGCTTAACTTTGCGTTCATTGGCGTGCTGGTGTATCATCATTCGCATGAAACGGGCGTTTTTCCCTCTGTTGTTGCTGCTTTGCCTTCTCGCCCCCTCACACGCTGAGGCCATGCGAAAATGGGAATACGTCAACCCCCAGGAAATCGAAATCCGCATTACTCCTGAGAAGGCCGAAATTACGGCGGGGGAAGTCGCGACCTTTACCATCTCCATCCGCAACCGGACGGATAAGGCAGTAAACATCCCTTTTGCCACAGGCCAACGCTGGGATCTCGCGGTCTGGCATTACGAAACACAGATATACCGATGGTCCCAAGGAAAATATTGGTCGGAGACTCCTCACAGCATTCCGGTGCGCCCCGGGGTCAACGAAACCTACAAATTAGCCTGGCGCTCGATCGACCGGAACTCTTGTGCGCTCCCCCAAGGCGATTACCGGATCGTCGGAATGGTCATGACCCAACCGCGTTTTCTGTGCAGTAACACCACTCGCGTCAGGCTTCTTCCACCGAAACTGGTTCCCGGAAAGTTGGTAAAAGTCAGACTGGCGCAGGCGTTCGAACTGGATCTTCCGACATTCTTCGATCGAGAAGCAATCAACTGGAAAATCGAATTCGACTACAATGACAACCGCGTGATGTTGATCGGGCAGCGCCAGACTTCCAATACCGTCACCTACGTTTTTAATGCTGAACGGCCCGGTCATGTGATGATGCGGTTGTATGCGTTTCCGCTTTTCAAGGATGTTACCTGTAGCCTCGAACGACGGAGCTATCGCGTAGAGGTTGTTTCCGGAGACTGATCCAACAACGGAGGAACCATGAGCACACCCACCGCCAAGCGCTCTATTGAAGAGCTGATGCTGAAAAAGGGCATCCTGACCGAGGAGCAGCTCGAGAAGGCGCAAAACATCCAGGCCCAGACCCTCGAGCGTCTGGAGGACATCCTCATCCGACTCGGGTTCCTGAATGAGAAGGACAGCCTCGATCTCTGGGCCGAATTTCTTGGAATTTCGGTCATCGATCTGACGAACATCAAAGTCGATGCCAAGATCCTCGGGATGATTCCGGAATACCAAGCCAAACAGTACAAGGTAATCCCTTTCAAAAAGTCGGGAAACAAGCTTACCATCGTCATGGCCGACCCCTTCGACATCATGGCCAAGGACATGATCGCCTTCCTGACACAGTGCAAGCTCGAGGTTCTGATCGCTCCGCGCAGCCAGATAGATCTTTCCATCAAACAGCTTTATTCCTGGGAAGGCTTCCAGGTCGCCGGCGAGGAAAGTTTCGTCAGCGCGGGTGGCGGCGAAGATGGCGTCGATGTCGTTCGTCGCACGTCCGAAGAGGGGCCGGTCGTCCAGTTCCTGAACGCCGTGTTCAAGCAGGCGATCCTGAAACGGGCTTCAGATATCCACGTCGAGCCGCGCGAGGAGATCCTGTTGGTCAGGTTCCGCGTCGACGGCACCCTGCACGATGAACTTACCGGGCCCAAGAGCCTGCTGGCGCCGCTCATCAGCCGGATAAAGATACTTTCGCATCTCGATATCGCCGAGCGCAGGCTTCCCCAGGATGGCCGTCTCAAAGTGCGCATGGAAAACAAGGAAATCGATTTCCGCGTAAGCACGGTCCCGAGCCTGCTTGGGGAAAAGGCCGTCCTGCGCATCCTTCAGCGGGAGGCCGCGTTCGAGCTCGACAACATCGGCTTCCTTCCAGAAGATCTCAACCGTCTGAAGGTCGCCCTCGACGAACCCTACGGGCTGCTTCTCGTGACCGGCCCCACCGGCGCCGGAAAAACCACGACCCTATTCGGAATGTTGAAGTATTTCAACAACACCGAGATCAACATCTTTACCATCGAAAACCCCATCGAATACCGCATCGATGGGATCACGCAGGTACAGACCAACGAAAAGGTCGGCCTTGACTTCGCCCGGGGTCTGCGGGCCGCCCTGCGCCAAGATCCGGACATCATCCTGGTCGGCGAGGTCCGCGACCTCGAAACTGCCGAGATCGCTTTCCGGGCTTCCCTGACCGGCCACAAAGTTCTTTCGACCCTTCATACCAACAACGCTCCAGCCAGCATCAACCGCCTCATAAACATGGGAGTGCCCCCATATCTTGTCTGCGCCGCACTGCAAGTCGTCATCGGGCAGAAGCTTCTACACCGCATCTGCCCCAAATGCCGTACCGAATACCGCCCTTCCCAAAAAACACTTCAACGCTTGAAGCTTTCCCCCGGAAAGGTCATGAGCACGAAATTCTACAAGGGTGTCGGGTGCCGCGACTGCAACCAGAGCGGAGCCTACGGCAGGTTGGGAGTCTATGAAACCATGATCGTTACACCTTCCTTGCGCGATGTCATCATGGATGGGTCGGGCGAGGTCGTCATCAAACGCGTCGCACGGCTTGAAAACATGAAAACACTTCGGGATATTGCTCTTCAGAAGGCTTTCGAAGGCTTGACCACACTCGAAGAAGTTCTTTACGTAACGCCCTCCGATGACGAAGGCCGCCGTTTCGCCGTTGGCGCGGAACTCGCTTCCCGCACAGGACTCAGCCAGGCGATGGGTCCGGTCCCGGTTGTCATAACGAACCAATCGCCTCAAGGAGCTCCCCCGTCCAGGGTTCAACAGCCGGTCGGCGGCATCGATCAAAACGACCCGGTCATCAAGACTATCCTGAAAAGCATCGAAGAGGATTTTCTTTTCTTCAATGACGATGAACTTGGACAACGCCTTCAGATGCCGACCGTTCAGATCCTGGAATGTCTGCAGCTCCTCGGCGCTGAGCGAACCCGCGATGCATTCCAGAAACGTTTCGGCCGTCTTCCCGAAAACATGGGTGAGGAAGATGTCGCCGAACTTCTGAAATGGATCCTCGACAAACAGGGGCGGTTGCCCGATTTCGTTTTCGCCGAAGAAGCATCTGCACGCCTTTTCGCCAAGGTGATGGTCGGCGAAGCCCTGAAAGCTCTCGCAAAACAAGGGGTTTCCCCCGAAAAACTTCCATCGAGCTTTTCGAGCGAGTTCTGCTCCCAGATTGGCCTCGATATAGCCGTGGAATGGTGCAAGGGAAGCCGATTCCAGATGGTCGAGCTGGCCATGCCCGGCAGGTATCGACCTTGGCAGTTCGGTGAAACCGAAGCCTGGATCAAAACGGGAACCATCGAAGAGCGGGCGCGTGAAGCCCTCGACTGGCTGATGACGAGCAGCCTGGGGTGCAGCCGGGGTGATCTTCCCCAGCTCCTTTCCGCCGAGATAGTTCGGGGATGCGGTCTCGATCAGCTTCTTCAGAAATTCGGAAACTCGATCTACAAATTTGTAAACGCTGTCTATCCGGATACCTTCATGCCATGGCAATTCGCGGACGAGGAATCCTTGATCTGGTTTCGCGACGATCGATACGAGACCGCGAAGACGGCCACGAAGTGGATGGCGGAGAACAGACTTGCTCTTCTCGTGGAGGAAATACCGCGCAGAATCAGTCTCCAGGATTTCCATCATTATGGGCTGTCGAAACTTCTCGATCTTTTCAGCCAGAACCTTTTCCAGATTTTCGAAAATGCCTATCCAGGCAGGTTCAGGCCATGGGAGTTCGCGGAAATGATCGATCTTTGGCGGCAACCTGATGCGCTGGCGCTTTCGCATGATGCCACCCTGTGGCTGGTGAGCGAGAAGCTTCAGTGGGAGCCGGGACAGGCGCCGTTTCAGCTCACCAGAAGACACTTCCTTGCTAATGGTCTTGGATTCATGCTCGGAACGTTGTTCAATCATTCCCCTTTCATGGCCATCGAAAACGCATTTGAAGGCGTGAAATCCGATGAAGTGTTCCAAAAGACACTTTTCACGTTCGCTCAGGAGTTGCGCGAGATCGTCGCCAAATGGGCGATTCTCAGCGAGAAGATTGCATTGACGCATTTCGGGAAGGCGAAGTTCAAGGTGACCATGCCGAATCTCAAGGTTGCTCCGATCGTCCCCGAAACAGACCGGATGTATTACAACGCCGCAAACCAGATTGAGTACGTTCCTCAGATCGTCGTCGCCAAACTCAGCGCCTACGACGATTTCTCGGATTTCTCGAACTGGGTTCCTTACTGCGATCGTCTTCTTTACTGGGTTCTCTGCGACGACCGGGCTGCGGGTTACATCGGGCCATCGCATCCCAAAGTGAAGCTTGTCTTTGCCGAATCGCTCATATCAGGCCTGCGTAGCAAAGGCCTTCTCGATGTCGTCGAGAAGGTCGGATCTCTCAAAAATTCCTTCGAGCGGATGCTGGACCGAAAGGCTCCGTCAGCCAGAAGCAATTCCTAGGAGAAGGGGTTTGGGGAATAGGGAAATATCATCTCAATAAGTCGGGGGAAGAGTGAAGGCAGACCGGAGGGCGCAAAGCGCCCGACCGCGGGGGATGAGCCTCGCGAATTCACTTCGCGAGGCGAAGGGGGGCGCGTGTCCCCCTTTTTTGAGAAGTTACATAGGGAACAGGAAACAGAGATTAG
>MNYA01000300.1 GCA_001872985.1 bacterium CG2_30_54_10
AACCGTGTATCCGCCTATTGACGAGCGGCCGGTGATAGTTTCGGGGGCAAAGGTTGCGGATATGCGGTTGCGATGGTTCAAAACGTAATCAAATGTGGCGGCGAGGATTTTGCTGTTCAGGGAATCCGTTCCTTCCTCATACCGCCAGGTTTCGAAACGGTATCTGGCCGAAAGCTTCGGAAAAGTGAAGGAAGGGTAATAAGCTTCAACATGTGAGATGATTTCCTGCAATCCACGGCTGTCTTCATGTACCTGCAGGCCAATTTCCCCGGACGAAGAAAGATGGTTCCGAACTTTTTCGACATCTTTTTGAAGGGCTTCGGAGAGCGGAAAAAGTCGCGACAGCCGGTCGAAGATTTCCTTGGTCTGGCCGAACTTGCCTTGGTGATAGAAGACCATTGCAAGGCCTTTGTTGGCGAGCAGATTTTCGGGCTCGATCTCGATGGCCATCTCGTAAAAACGTTGGGCTTCCTCCAGCTTTCCCTGTGTGAGTCGAAGATCTCCGAGTTCGATCAGGCCTTCCAGCTTGGTGGGTTCTCGGGTCAACTTTTCAAGGGTGATGTCCCGTTCGATCGACTGGAGCCGTCGTAATTCCGTGCTCAGGCTGTCCCCCACCGTCTGATCGGGAACGATCAGGTCGAAGGGCTGTGCCCGGCAGGGTAAAGCTCCCGCCAGGATGAAAACGGCAAGAAATACCAAAGCCATCAAGAACCGCATCCTTCACTTTATCGGCATGGATGGGAAGTTTCCTGGTGGAAATAGTATCTGAATTGGGTGCATTCCCCAAAAAAGGTCACGCGGAAAAACGTTGATCCCCTGAATTGGCCGTCATCAGCAACGATTAGTTGTCATCTCGACCGAAGGGAGAGATCGAAACCCACTCATCACCCAGATTCTTCCATTCGGGATTGAGGTGGCGGGGAATCCTGACTGATAGGTTCATGTCATGCGAGCGAAGCGAAGCAATCCCGCTGAACCAGATTGCTTCGTCGGCGCTGCCTTTTCGCAATGACAAACTCCATCAGTCATCGATTCGCCATTACCGGGATTGACGGGGCGGCAGCCAGGTTGTTCTTCTTCTCTCGACGCCATTTCATGATTTCCTTTTCCCGTAACTTCTGAATTAGTCCGGGTAAAAGGTGCTTTTTCGTAATTTCTCAATAACCCCGGTTAAAAAACATAAGTCGGCGAGGAAAACGCTGATAAAAGCAGAATTTCCGTTTCAGAATTTCCATTTATGCCCGGATTATTGAGAAGATATGTAATTCTATCGTGCCTATCCAAATCTGCGTTCATCTGCGTTCATCCGCGGCCAAAAAATCAAATGACTGAACCATTACAAAAGCATCCCCCGGACTTTCATCCGGGGGATGCTTATTGCCGATAATGTGCGAACTATTTACCTTCGATTTTGGGTTCTGCACCGGGCTGCGGAGCAGGCTGAGGAACGGCCTGGGGAGCAGCCTTCATGCGCTCCTCCATCTTTTTCTTGGCCTCGTCGAGCTTGGCTTTGGGGACACTAAGGGAAATCTTGGCGGAGGTTTCATCCTGGGAGACCTTGATCATGTTCAGGATCTCAGCAGCTTCGGGAGTCTGGCCGGCGACCATTTTAAGCATGGCAAGGAAACCATTGAGCGAGGTCATGACCTGTTCAACATTTTCTTTCTTGTCAATTTCGCCGGTGAAGTTGAAGACAAGGTCGGTTTCATAATTGAAGGAGAGGAAGAAAGCATTGACCGCGGCGAGAGGGGCGGATTGGGGATTGGACTTGGCTTTTTCTTTAAGGGAATTTGGAATCAGACCAACGCCCCAGAAACTAGCAGCGGTGTCGACCTTTTTGAGAAGACCGCCGAATGCGGCATTGGTGGTGATATTCTTTCCAGTGCCTTTTTTTATATCGGTCACACCCTTCAAAGCTAGGTTGCTTCCGACAACACCGGTGGTTCCATCGAGGAACACGGCCATGCCTTCAGATTCTTTTTTTGCCTTGATGCAGTCGAAGCCTTCGAATTTTTCAATTGAAACGTCTTTGGCTGCTTTCTCGTCGGACTTGATGGCGCCAAGAATTTTAGCGACATCGAAAATACCGTTGATCAGAACTCCGGCTTCGAGTTTACCAGTTTTGGTATCAACTTGTCCGGAGGCGAAAACCACGATCTGTTTGAGGTGATCGAGCGGATTGAGACCGGTTTTCTGAACGAACTCATCATAGATCTTTTTCTGGTCGGGGGACTGCTTGGCCATGCTTTCCTCGACCTGTCTTTTCACGACTTCGGTCTTGAGGATCTTTTCAAGGTTCACGGAAAAAACGAACGAGGTGCTGTCGGGAACCAACTGCAGAAGATCCGCGGAGAAGGCGGCCAAATTCGATACAAGCAGCAGAGCGAATGTCAAAGCTATGATCCGTTTCAACATAGGTTGATCAAAACTCCTATCGAGAATGATTTTCCGAAGGTACAATCTTCAGAATCCTTCGGCATTTTAGGCATGGATGTCGGGAAAAGTCAAGAAGTTATTGGCGAAATGTCAAACCACACTAACCATTTTTCAATCACGAGGTTGAGCCGAAGAAACCGCACCTTGAATCTGGTGGCTGTGGCATGGTAGTGTGCAGCGAGCAGGGAAATAACAATGAAAAGCGGAAAGATGATCAAGAAGCTTTACGATGCCATGGTGGCTAACCATTTTCAGAATCTGGAGATAAGCCTGGGGCAGGTATCTTGCAGACTGGTGGCCTTTCCCCATGATCCGACTGACCCGTCTGCAGTCCTCCCCGAAATGGGCGCCGCCGAAGTCGGCTCGGATGACCTTGAGGTTCCCCAAGATTCAGAGAAATCACTTGCAGACAAACTTGTCAAAGTGATCGCTGAGAGGGTGGGTGTATTTTATTCCGGAAGTAATCCCGTATCGGCCGGGCAGTCCGTCCTTTTGGGAAATGTTCTCGGAACGATTCGGGGAATCAGCTTCGAGTATCACATCAATGCCCCGGTAGATGGGCGGGTGGTTTCGATCCATATCAATGAGGGTGAAATAGTAGAATATGGCCGGATGTTATTCTGCCTTGAACGGGAAACCAACGAATGACGAAGCAGATGCATCCGGTCTTTCAGGGGTAAAGAATGTTCAAGAAAATCCTTATTGCAAACAGGGGTGAGGTCGCCGTCAGGGTTATCCGCACATGCAGGCGCATGGGCATCATCACCGTTGCTGTTTTTTCCGAAGCCGATCGCGAAGCGCTGCACGTCAAGATGGCTGATGAGGCTTATTGTATAGGTCCGGCGAGAAGCGATCTTTCCTACCTCAACATTCCAAACTTGTTATCTCTGGCCCAGGCAACCCATTGCGAGGCCATTCATCCGGGGTACGGGTTCCTTTCAGAAAACCGTGATTTTGCCGAAATTACCGCGAAATGTGGTTTTGTTTTCATCGGGCCAACCCCTCACGCCATCGGAAGAATGGGACAGAAATCCGTCGCCCGCGACCTGATGCAAAGGTCTGGGGTTCCGGTGATGCCGGGCTCCGTCGGAAGCCTTGAAGATGTAGCCGAGGGTTTTCGGATCGCTCGCGAGGTGGGCTTCCCAGTGCTGGTGAAGGCCTCCTCCGGCGGAGGCGGAAAAGGAATGCGGCTTGTAGAAAAGGAGTCCGATTTCGAGTCGTTGTTCAACATGGCTCGGTCAGAGGCTCACTCGGCATTTGGTGATGGGCGTGTTTACGTTGAAAAGTTTTTGCAGTATCCTCGCCACATCGAGATCCAGGTTCTTGCGGACACCCACGGCAATGTAATAGCGCTCGGCGAACGCGAGTGTTCCATTCAGCGGAGATATCAGAAACTCATCGAGGAGGCTCCATCACCGGTTTTGACCGAGGCCCTGCGCCGCAAGATGATGGAAACCACCATTCGTGCCGTTCATGCGATCGAGTATCAGAATGCCGGAACGGTCGAGTTCCTTCTCGACCAGGATGGGCACTTTTTTTTCATGGAGATGAACACCCGTCTGCAGGTCGAGCATCCGGTTACCGAGATGGTTTACGGATACGATCTTGTTGAGCAGCAGTTCCGAATCGCAGCTGGTGAGGAGCTCACCATCAAGCAGGAGGACGTCATTGCCCGAGGTTGGGCGGTTGAATGCCGCATCAATGCCGAAGATGTCCGTAATTCCTTCGCCCCTTCCCCCGGAAAGATCCTTGAATACCTTCCCCCGGGCGGCCCCTGGGTCAGGGTGGATTCCGCCGTATTTACGGGTTATACGGTAAGCCCCAACTACGACTCGATGGTCGCGAAGGTGATCGCATGGGGTCCCGATCGGAATTCGGCTCTCGACCGGATGGATGCGGCTCTCCATGAGTTCAAGATCAGGGGAATATCGACGACGATTCCTTTTCATCGGCTTGTGATAAGGCATCCTGATTTCCGCTCTGGAAACTTCTCAACGAATTTCGTTCCGCAGCACCTTGATGCCCTTATTGAAGCGATTCGAAGCGAGCCCGCCACCGAAGAATCGACCGAACTTCCCGCGATGACTGCGGCCGGCTGAAATGACAGACGGCGGGCAAGCCTGCCTGAGTGAAACCAATTGAAGAAGCCTTATTTCGTTGCCCAGCTCTCCGGAAAAATTCTCACGGTCGGCGAACTGACCGCGCATATCAAATCGCTCCTCGAGGGAGATGAAATCCTTCAAGATACCTGGGTGCAGGGCGAGGTTTCTAATCTTGTCAAATCGGCCGCGGGTCATGTCTACTTCACCTTGAAGGACGAGAGATCGGTCATCAAGGCCGCTCTCTGGGCCGGAGTCCGCAGAAGGGTTCCAGCTGAGTTCAAGAATGGTGATTTCATCGCCGTCTGTGGAACGGTCTCGGTCTATGAACCACGCGGAGAATACCAGATCATTGTTTCCGATCTAAAACCCGCCGGCATCGGAGCCTTGTACGAAGCTTTCGAAAATCTGAAACGGAAACTCGAGGCCGAGGGTCTTTTCGACCCTTCCCGAAAGCTTCCCCTGCCATTTCTTCCGAAAGGGATCGGCATCGTAACATCGCCAAAGGGAGCGGTCATCCAGGACATCTTCCGGGTCGTAAGACGGCGATTTCCCAATATGCCGATGTACCTGGTTCCGGCCAAGGTTCAGGGCGAGGGAGCCGCGGCCGAGGTCATCGCGGGGTTACGCCTCCTGGACGAAGATCCCCGGGTTGACGTGATCATCGTCGCGCGAGGCGGAGGAAGCCTCGAGGATCTCTGGACCTTCAACGAGGAAGCGGTTTGCCGGGCGATCGCCTCCGCGGTCAAGCCCGTGGTGTCGGCAATCGGCCATGAGACAGATACGACCATCTCAGATTTCGTCGCCGATCGAAGGGCCGCGACCCCCTCACAGGCCGGCGAGTTGGTCGTTCCAATGAAAGGCGACCTGACCCGGAAAATCCAGGAAAAGAGAGCTCGACTAAGCCGGGCGGTCGAAAACAAGTTTGCTTTGGCGGTACAGCGGGTTCGGAAAGCCGAAAGCTGCCGTTTTCTGCGAAAGCCGGTACTTTTGATCGCCGAGCGTCGGATCAAAGTGGCCAACCTGGCCCGCGAGGTGGAAATGATTTCCGGCCGTCGCTTTGAGGCGAGACGCCACACGTTTCAGGTTTTCGCCGCCCGTCTCGACTCACTGAACCCGCGCTTCTTGCTGAAAAGGGGTTACATCATGGCCACCGGTCGAGATGGTTCGGTAGTCGCATCGGTTAAATTTTTGAAGGCAGGCGACCTGTTGCGCCTGTCATTTTCAGACGGGGCCGCGGCAGCCCGCGTCGAGGACCCGATCAGCGATCGGGTGTAACCTTTGAAGGGTGTAAAGATTGCATCTTCTCAAAATTCTGGGGGAAATTGCCATTTCGACCGAAGGGAGAAATCTTGTTTTCGTACAAGGGAAGATCTCTCACATTCGTTCGAGATGACATTTTAACGATGGTCCATATTGCATTACCCCGAATTATTGATAAGAGAGATACTTGCAATGTTCGTGTACCACCCAAAATTTCATGTTCCGATTCTCCGCAAACCCTCGCCAGGTCGCAACCGCTTTGTATTCGACCGTGTACAAAAGCCAACAATGTCAGATTTTGCAAGTCACTAAAGATACTAAAGATTGTGTAAGAGTTTAGCGGTTTGAAATAAGAAAGACGAAGAAAGCTGGGGAAACGAAAAAATAGAAAAAAGGAAAGGATTTTTTTGCCGCAGATAAACGCGGATTAACGCAGATCTGGAGGGGAAGGAAAGAAAGTAAGAGTTTA
>MNYA01000380.1 GCA_001872985.1 bacterium CG2_30_54_10
GTGCCGCTGGTTTTGGGTTTCGTGCTGTAGGGGTCGGTGCCGCCAGCTGTGGCGCCACCGATGCCATAGGGGTCGGTGCCACCTGTCTTGGGTTTCGTGCTGTAGGGGTCAGTGCCGCCAGTGCTCGGGTTGTTGGAGTAAGGGTCAGTGCCGCCGGTCTGGCTTCCCGAACCGGGAGCTGCGGGAGGATTTCGCGTCAGGTAGTCGAGTTCGCGCTTGGCATCATCGTATTCCCGCCGCTTGTCGCGAAGATCGGTATCGTAGTCGTATCTCGCATTGGTTTGGGCGCGGGTGTAGCTTGTCTGCCAGGCTTCATACTGTCCGCGGGCCCTTTCGCGCTTCATGTTGAAATTCTGGTCGGCAACCTGTTTGGCAGTGCCGAGCTGAGACCGATACCGGGTTTTGACCGCCGAGTATTCGGAAAGGATTTTCTTTGAAGCCTCGGCTTTGCTCCCGCCTGCAGCCTTGAACTCGACTCCGCGCTGATAGTCGGTGATGGCGGTGCTTCTGGCCGGGCCGGCATCAATGAGGCCTTTCTGGACATAGACACCGGAAATATTGGCCGACATTTCAGGAAATTCTTTGGCGCGGTCGAGAAGCTTCCAGTCATCGACCTTTGCCAGCGCGGCGAGTTCTCCAGGAGAGTTTCGGAAATTTCCGAGAACGCGATAAATAGAGTTCATTGCTTCGCGGTCATCGCCCTTGAGGTGCTGGGAATCGGCAATTCCAAGCTCGGCCTTTTCACCATACGCGGAAGATCCGGTCAGGGCGCTGAACTGCGCGATCGCCTTGTCATACTGTTTCAAGCCTAAATAGCAATTTCCAACCTGGAAAGTGGCGTTCTGGGAGTTGTCGCGGGAGGCCCCGATCAGATCGATCGCACGCTGATAGTCCTGTGCCTCGATGGCTTTCTGTGCAAGGTCAGCAAATCCGCTGCGGATCTGGGCGTTGTTTCCGGCGATCTTTGCTTTTTCACCCGGGATACCGACTTCCTTGAGTTCTTTGAGCGCCTTGTCAATACGGCTTTTCGCGGAAAAATCGAGGAGCCCGAGCTTGCTCCGCTCGACAATCAACTTGTCCACCTCGAACGAAAATCGCAGGATGGCAAGCTCGGCTGTGCGGTTCTGAAGCTCGAGCGCGACCAGGCCGCGAACTGCCGGGTCATTGGAAGCCGTGTATCCATCAGGATTCCCAGCTAACGTCCCACCGTAATAATTTCGGATCGACTTGACCACGAATCCACGGCCTTCGATCTCGGCGGTCACGGAAAGCCACTTTTTGCGATTGAAGAAGTTTCCTGTCTGGGTCTGCTTTTTGTCGAGCTTTAAAAGCCTGCAACCGTGCTCGGAAAGGATCTGTTGAAACCAGGCAACCCGCTCCCCAGCCTTGGTTCCATCGTTAAACTGAATATTGGCGCGGATGATCCCGTAGCTGACGGAATACCCCTGATAATCGCCCGGCGCGTAGGCATTGTTCCCCAGCACCGCCTTCGCAGTATCGGCCAACGGAACCGGAGGCGCCTCCCCAATGCTCGCTCCCCCTACGGTTACCTGGGGTCCGCCAACGGGCTGGTCTCCGAAGGGGTTGTCCGCGTATGCGGCACCGCCGAAAACAACCAGCATGACGGTGAGCCATCCGAAAACGCATCTTGAATAAGCCGATTTCATTTCGCATCCCCCTGTTGCCTTTGAAGCTAAATCCACAATGACATTGTATGATTTTATTCTCGAATCGGCAAGGACTGCTTACAATAGTCCTTGTGGAAACCTCCTGGCTATATTTCGCCACATTTCGCCACACAGCCCTTCACAATTTGATTCCCGTTTGGTAGAATTGCTTGTCCTCAATTTTATTTTGGAGAGGTACAAAAAATGGTGAAAAGACGTTTTTGGTCGACCTTCCTTTTACTTTTGGTTGCGCTTTCAGCTTCAGCGGCAGGCGAATACGAGCTGCAGAGAGCAAAGGCCGCGATGAACCGGGGCGATTATCGTGGCGCCCTGATGCAGTTCAGAAACATTTCCTCCAATTCATACTTTTCCTCCCGGGTTCAGCGGGAGGCTTCTTATTTCGTCGGCTTCAGTTGCGTAAAACTCAGCGATCCGTGGAGCGCAATCGATGCGTTCGAGCGGTTCCTCGGTCGTTACCAGTCCTCCGGCACTGATTGGCTGATTCCCGATGCCTTGTACGTGTTGGGGCGAACCTACGAAGGAGTGAGTCGCATCGACGATGCGCGGCGGGTGTACGTTCGCTGCCGCGATCGCTACTCGAGTTCTGAATTCTCAGGGAAATCAATGGACCGCCTCCGGATCATCGGCGGGGGCGGATTCAACCCCGGCCCCATCCACCCGCCTCATCCCGGCCCCTACCATCCCCCCGTCGGCGGTTACGGAATCACACCCGAGGTTGCAGACATGATCCGCCTCGCGAAGATGGATCCGAGCTCCTATTCGGCCGATCAGATGCTTCTCAAGGCCGCCACCATGGCCCGAACCGGCCCTGATTTCATCGCGATCTCCCGCGCTACGCAGAATCAGTATACCCAATGGCAGGTCTTCTCGACCGCGATGCAGTCCCGCGCCTTCAGGCTGATGACACCCTATGAAGTATCCGACCTGGTGAAAACGACCAATAATTCCTATTATCGCAATCAGGTTCTGCTGGCTTATGCCAACAACGTCGCCCGCTCCGCCGAAGATTTCGGGATCATCGCCGAAGCCGCCGCTGACAGCTACACCAAAAGCCAGATCCTGGCCATTGCTCGTGAAAAGCTCGGAAACATGAACCCTCATTACCGCGTCAATGCCTCCGTTCAGTATGCTGACCAGGGTCCCGATGCGGTAAAATCCGCAAAGGGAAAGAGTCAGACCAAACCCGCGCCGGTTGAGAAGGCCGCCCCTTCAGACCCATTTGGTGCGCAGTTTCAGATCAATCAGGAAAAGGTGCGCCGGGTCAATTGGTTCATCCAGGCGGTCAAGAGTAAAAAACAGATCGATGTCACCGCCAGGCAACTTACGAAGGATGACATGAATCTCGAGATCGTGCGCGAAGCCATCAAGAGTGCCGAGCAGACCAAGAAGTTCGACAACCTCCACCAATCCAAGTAAATTTCCGCAATAGAAGCGTCGGCTCTGATCGTAGGGCCGACGTTTTTTCCTGGAGAAAAAGCACATGAATTCTAAATGGCGGTTGGTTGTCTGCACACTTTTGATTTCCTCTCCCCTGGCGCTTTTTGCTGCCGATGATCAGGAACTGATACCTGTAATCGGCTCGCCAAAAAGCCGGACGGCCGTTGTATCTACAATTACATCAAAACAGCAGCCGGCGGCTTCCCCTTCCCGGAAGTCCGACCTCCTGGTTTCCCCCGTCCGCCAGGCTCTGGAGAACAAGGCGGCCACCGATCCGATTGCTCAGTATTCCCTCGGGATGGCCCTGTTGAACGGGGATTTCGGCGCCAAGAGTCCCCTCGACGCCATGCGCTGGCTTCAAGCCTCCGCCAGAAAGGGTTATCCTCCGGCTACCACCCAGATCGGACGGATGCATCGCGATGGCTTGGGCGTCGCCGCGGATCCGTTCAAAGCCGTAAAATGGTTCCGGGTGGGTGCTGAAGCTGGTTTCCGACCTGCTCAGATCGAACTCGCGTTGATGTACTTTGAGGGAAAAGGTTCCCACCAGGATCTGGTGGAAGCTTTCGTAATGCTGGAGTCCGCTTCCCCTACCATACGGCTTGCGCCCGAGGGTGAGTTCGCGAAGGCCAGGAAAGCCCTTTCCGAACTGGAGAAGCGCCTTTCTCCCGAACAGATGTCCCTCGCGCGGGAGAGGGTTGCCGAGGCCAAAGGTCAATCACTTGCGGCCATGATGAAGCGCCATCCTGGAACATCCAAGAAGGTTACACCCCAGAAGCCTGTGCGCTGAAGCTGAAAGTCGATGCGATCAGAGCGCGATTACACCTATTTATCAACAACCACCGGGATGTGCCGGGGATGTCGTAACCTCGTAACTTCGAGGCTTTTGGAACGGCAAGGGCATGTGTTCCAGCAAAATCTCTGCCCAACATGCGGGACAACCGAGGCAATGATCGCGGAGAGTTTCGCTTGGTATACCCACACTCTGGAAACCGTCGTCAGGCCGAGGCCTCCGCGGCAAGAAGGCAATCCGGTCAGGAAAGGATGCCCTCGGGACTGCGGTCCATGCGCCTTCCATGCAGGAACCTGCAACCTTCCGGTGTTTTCGATTACCAATGCATGTGATCTGCGCTGCCCAATCTGCTTCACCTACAACCGCGAGGACAAGCTTTACCACATGGCACGGTCCGAGCTGGCAACCTTGCTTGACAAGCTTCTTGCCAGAACAGGGCCACTCGACCTCATCAACATCACCGGCGGAGAACCGACCCTCCACCCGCAACTGCTCGATCTGATCGCCGAAGCACGGCGCCCGGAGATCGGCCGTGTCACGGTGAATTCCAATGGAATGCGCATCAGCCGGGACCCCGATTTCTGCGGTCAGCTTGCGAAGGCAGGAGCCTACGTGATTCTGTCCTTCGACACGCTCGATCCGGAGACATCCGTCCGTATACATGGAGTGGACATCGTTTCCCAGAAACTTCAGGCACTTGAAAACCTCCAGCGTGCAGGGGTGGGTGTGACACTTCTTCACGTAATGATTCCAGGGGTAAATGATACCGAGTTCGGAGGAATTCTGAACCTCGCCCTTTCCCATTCCGAGGTCAGGAGCATCACCGTTCAAAGCATGACCTACACCGGATTCGGAGGAGGTCTTTTCGAACCGCGCCGCCACCTTCCGTTGGACATGGCAGCCAGGATCGTTGAAGAGAACTCGGATGGGCGCATCAAACGCAGTTTTTTCCGGCCGTTGCCCGCGGCTCATCCCCTCTGTTACCAGATCGCATACATTTTCAAGTTGAACGGGAAGCTGTATGATTTTTCCGGGATATTCACCGACTCCGAGCTGGAGCAGCTTCTCGGAAACGGTTATCTTCTCAGGCCTTCTGATGACTCTACCGACCTGTTCCAGGACGCGCTGAACCGTCTTTGGGCCAACGGCGAAACCCCCGAACTTCTGGAAGGATTCCGCTCGATTATCCGCGAGCTCTATCCTGTCCGGGGAGGAAAGCCCAGCACCTCGCAGCGTCAGAAGATTGGCGAGAAGCATATCCTCACGATTTATCTCCACGCCCACATGGATGAAGATAACTTCGATGTCGCCAGGGTCTCGGACCTGCCCCGATCAGGTTCCCGATCCCGAAGGGCGGCTGATTCCGGCGTGTTCCTACAACCTGTTCTACCGCATGAAAGATCCCCGGTTCTGGATACCGGCTGAAAAAAGGCTTCCCGGATGACGATTCCTAACGGCCAGTTAACTGTCACGAAAGGCGTCTGCGACTCCTGCCTTCGTCTGGTTCAGACGCGAGTCGTAATTCGAGAGGATGGCGTCTGGTTCGAAAAGTTCTGCCCGGATCATGGCCGGATCGATGCCAAAGTGGCCGATGATACCGAGGCTTACGTGAATGCGTTCCATTTTCACCGGGTTGCCAGCAAGTCTCTCGGTTTCACGACGGATTGGAAGCGAGGCTGCCCGGATGATTGCGGGTTCTGCCCTGAGCACGAGCAGCATGTCTGCATGCCCATCATCGAGATCACCGACCATTGTGACATGCATTGCCCGATCTGCATTGTACAAAATCGTGATTCATGGCACATGACCAGGGCGGAGCTTGAGCGCATTCTTGACCGCCTCATTGAAACTGAAGAGCACATCGACGTCGCCAACCTTTCGGGAGGCGAGCCCACGGAGCATCCTGATTTTCGCGGAATGGTCGAAGCCTGCCTCGCACGCCCGGAAATCCTTCGGGTGAGCGTTTCGACAAACGGACGACGCCTTGCTTCCGACCCCGATCTTCGTAGTTTTCTTGCGAAACGGAACGTAGTAATTAGTCTACAGTTCGACGGGGATGACCCCGATTACCTTCGATCTCTGCGTGGCGACCCTGGCACTGAACCCGGCCCAGATTCCGGCTCAGGCCCAGGCTCAGGCCCAGGCTCAGGCCCAGGCTCAGGCCCAGGCTCAGGCCCAGGCTCAGGCCCAGGCCCAGGCTCAGGCTCAGGCCCAGGCTCAGGCCCAGGCTCAGGC
>MNYA01000381.1 GCA_001872985.1 bacterium CG2_30_54_10
TTTCGCTGGATTCCGACAGAACATTTCAAAGCAGGCATTGAAACATGAATTTAGTGAAGTTTGGCAGTCACGGGTACAGATACCCTTGCCGGGACTCCTTATATATACATTAGCATTTCGACGGTTCGAGTTTTAACGAAACATTGTTGAGTGTCCGCCCTTTGAAGTTCTTGGTGATCTCGCGCAGTAGCCTATGCGCGATTGGTTCCACTTAAAGGTTCCGATCAGTAGCCGAGGTTGAGGGAATCCGCTTGAGGGTTTTGATCCAGGGTCCGGCGGGATTGGGGAAGTTGGCTATCCAGAGGCTGGATGCTGAATTCCTCGGACTCGGATGGGCTGATGATGCTTCCGTCAGTCATCATGAAAAGATTTCCCGGCCTTTTCATTGAAACGGTCGATGAGCGGGTTCGCAAAACAACCTGCCCTTCTTCGAGGGTGACACGGGTTGAGAGCGGGGTAACCTCGACAAAGAACTTTGTTCCGAGCGGAGTGATTGTCCCGTTCGGTGTCTGGATGACAAGATCGTGTCCGGATTTCTGCAATTTGCACCAGAGATTGCCGGAGAGGAGTCGAAGGCCCCCCTGGGGAGCAATCTCGAATTTCGACTGCTGCGAAAATTCAAGCCGGTTTTCATTGCGATACGTCACATAAAGCTTTCCGATTGTAGGAAGATGGTAGAGGGTTTCAGATTTGAGTTGGCCCTTGGTTAACAATTGAGCGGCGGGGGCTCCGACTATTTCAAGCGAGTATTTCGGAGGAGCCGACAGGATATAGGAAAAAAGGTCCTCGATTGGATGCGTGGCCATTCGCGTGACCTTTGGAGAAATCGGGCTGGATGGAATCCCTCGCGGCCAGAAGATGGCCAGGATAAGGCAGAAGGCTATTCCTGCGAAGGCAAAGCGCCAGAAAGACTCCAAGCCGCCGGCCAAGTTGAACGCTGATCCACCGGGGATAAGAGCATTTTTGGGGTGACAAGCGGCAATTCTGGCCATGGTCCGATCAAGGTCGGCGGGGGTGGGCGAATCTTCCGGGCCAATTGCGCAGGCGGCCTGAAAGTTGACGAAAAGCGTCTTGTATTCGGAAAGCTCATGGGCGCACGAGCGGCATTCTCCAACGTGTTTTTCGAACCTGACCCGGTCAGGCAGAGTCATCTGCTGATCAACGTAACACTGGAAATCGAAATTTTCCCTGCACTGTTTTCCGGCCATATCATTTCACCCCTTCAGAGGCTTTTTCACCCTGGGATCGGATCAGGAAGTTTCGAATCAGCTCTCGGGAACGATACAGGTTCACCTTCACGGTACCAATGGGCTCGTCGAGAACTTGGGCGATCTCCTCGTAGCTGAACATCATTCCATGGCGAAGTACAAATGTAATCCGATAGCCAACCGGAAGGCGTTCCAGGCATTCGTCAACAAACATGCGCCCCATCACCTCCTCGCTTGGCCCCGGAAAGGAATTGGAGAATAACCTTTCGTCCAGGGGTACGAGCAGAAGGCGCTGCCCCGCCTTTCGGAAGTGTTCCCCTATCAGGTTGATAGCGATTTTAGAAATCCATGGAGCAAATTCCCGGTTCAAATCGAAGGATGCAATTTTTTCGAACGCCCTGAGAAAAGTTTCCTGGCAAATATCTTCCACCAATTCGGGGATCTTAACCACACGCCGGGCCAAACTTTTGATTCTAGCCCAATAGCGCTCCACCAGAGGCCTGAAGGCCTCGCGGCGGCCTCCCTTGACGAGGCGGATCAGGTCGCTGTCTTTTTCACGGTCGTCATGTTCCATGTGGAGGATTTGCTTGCCTTGTCATGGGACACTGCTGGCTCCTGCCTTTATCGGGGTTGGACCACCCAAGACTCCAAACTTGGATGGAGCCGTTTTGTATTTGGCAGGCAGAAAATCTTTTTTTACCATGTCGACCGGAGCCTTGATGATTTTTCCGGTAAAGGTTCGGGTTCGGTTCGGGGGAATCCGAGGCACGAAGTACTTGAACTCGACCAGTTCTCCATTCTGGTTCCGGAACGTGGCTCGCCGCTCATCTGTCATCGTTTTCGTTGACGGCGGAGGGGTTCCTTTGCCTATGGGGGACTTGTCATCGAGCCCATTGGCCACGACTTCGAGCATATCGCCAAGCGAATCCGGGACTTCTCCGCGAGGGTTACCATACTGGTTTGTCTGCCCGCCGGGCGTTTGATTCATCGGTTTGAAGACCTTTCCATCACGTATTACCATTTTTGCAAATCTGCTGTAATCCGATGGGATGTACCGGAACTGGGCAAGAAGGGAAAGATTGCGTTGATTCACTTCACGGATGGCTATCTGTGGAGGGCATTTCTCCCGATTGAACCGTTCGATGGCCCGTTCAAGCATGTCCGTGTTTTCGTCGGTGGAAAAAAGAGTTTCCTTCGCGGGCACGGGGGCATTGACTGATTTGATGGACATCCCCGAATTGACCGCCGAGCTTTTGCCGAAGTCGGCCGCCCCGAACGAATCAGGTTTCGCCGGAGCCTCAAGAGTGTTTCCTGTGCTGGTGGCGATCCCCGGGTCCTGTTTGGCCGCCACGATCGGGGGAGGGGCGGAAAAGGAAAGTAATGAAACAACGAGAAAAACTGTCAGGCTGAATCTGGAACTGGAACCAGAAATGGAAGCAGAACCATCGCCAGAGCCAGAGCTAGACTTAGAAGTTGAACTAGCGCTGATATACCGCATTTAAAAAACCTCCGAATCAAAAAGAATCGTTCAGGGACTCGGCGGAACCGGTGGGCGTTTCGGCGGATTCCCCTGCCTGGGTGGTTCCTGTAGCCAATCCAGAGGAAGGGTTGCCGTTTGTCTTGCCAGGCATGCCGACATTCGAACCGGGTTTGAGTTTTATTTTTGAGCTGCCGGCAACCAACCCAGAGGGGTGCGATAAAGTAGCGGAGACGCTTGCGGCTGGTGTCCGTATGCCGCTTTGCACCGGGCCTTCAGGCACAATTCGCTGGCTGACAAGTTTTTCCGCGTGATCCAACCAAGGGGATCCCGGATAGTGCGAACGGAAGAACTCCATCAGCCACGCCGCCTTTTCGGTCTTTTTGTCGGCCCACAAGGCTTTTAGAAGGAAATACAACCCCTGGGCTTCCAGGGTTTCAGCCGGAAGCCGAGTTGCAAGGCTTACCCGATGGGCAGCCGCTTTGGGGGACAGTTTCCTCAGCCCGCTTGGAGAGATCATTACAGTTATCCGCGCAGGAACAATGGAGCGGGGGTCAGTCATGGCTTGCAAATAGGTAAGCGATGTCCCCCAGAATTCCCCGGCACCTTCGGCCTGGACTCGTGTTTTGGGATCCTTTGTCAAATCCTTTATAGCCTTGTTCATGCCGTCGTCGTCTGCGGTCATCTCAGCCAGAAGAGCCTCAGCAACCAGTTCGCGGGGATCAGGGCTTTTCCCATTTCGCGCATCGGGGGCAAACCCCAAGAGAGAACGGCTTGCTTTGGCCTCCTCCCCGGAAAGCGTGGTTTGGAGGGAATTGAACAAGGCTCCAGGAAACTCTTTTACCGCCTCTCTGAGAGCGCCTGCCAGAGCGTGGGTAAGACTCAGTCCTGCTCTTGCGAAATCGACCAGGGCTTTTTCCACCAAGTGCGCCCGAAAAGTTGGAAGCCCGGCATAGGCTGGGCTTTTTACGAGTTCCAGAAACTGCTTCACCGCTACCTCGCTTTTTCCATCATGCTCTGCCTTAAGGGCGCCTTCGAACTGTTTCAAACTTTCGGGAAGCTGGTCGGCATCCGCAGTTTGTCCCCAGGTCTCTCCGTCGCTGACCGTCTCAGGCGCCTGCCCAGAAATCCCAACCTCGACTATGCCGGCTTCGACTTGCAAGCCGCCGGCGGCTTCAGCGGAAAAAACCGTTCCCCTGACCGAAAGAGTTGCGGACGGAATCCTGAACTTGAAGCCCTGAGGCGATTTCCGGACAAAAGCCTTGAATGAGCCCGTCTGGAGAAGAAGCCCGGATGGCTCGATCCGAACTTGGGAATTTCCACGCAGAACAAGGGACCCGAACGGGAAAACCAGGGTTCCCCAACCGCCTCTATCGGTCTTGAGAGAAGTCCCAACGGAGAACTGTATCTTGGGAGCCGTTAGCTCCTCCCATGAACCGCGGTTCCCGAGGAAACAACCGGTTTGTGACCCCCGTAAGAAGGTGCCCAAAGGGGCGGCATCGCCGACCAGAACTGGGCCTAGCAGTAGACCCGCAAGGAGGAAGAAAAAGGCCAGTTTTTTCATGAGGCACCTCCGCGTGCAACGAGGATTCGTTTCCGAGGTCGAGGCCAGAGGCCAGAATTCTTTCGGAGCGCCGGGGTTTGGGTGTGACCTTCGCATAATGTGGTGGCACAAAGTGGCAACGGCTTCGGACTTTTGCTGCGGTGGTAATAAAGCCTCCGCCACATTTTAACCCCTTAAAAGCCCCACCTCGGGATTTCCGGTAGTCGGCAGATTGACTGTGGCGGGGCCACGGTCGGCCCCGCCATTCGTTAATTCAATCAGTATGCGCTATCGAGCGAGTCAGCGGCGTCGCCGGTTCCGGTATCTCCAGTGGTGACACCCGTCGCGGCGCCCGTCCCTCCGATGAGGGGAGCAACGGTCGCTACGCCAGTCCCACCCGGTGCGGGAGCCGGTTCAGAAATCACGGAGGTGATCTTTTGGATGAGGGCGGAGATGTCCAGGATATCGACCTTTCCGTCGCCGTTCATATCAGCGATCTTCACGAAGACTTTTGGGAAGCTCTTAGGATCGCTGAGGAACTTGGCGATGTCGTAGACGTCTTCGTTATCGAGTTTGCCATTGCCATCCATATCGCCCGTCAGGTTGGCGGGATCGACCGGGAAGGTCTTGCGATCTCCGATTACAGCTTCTTTCAGGAGGTTGTAATCGGCCCAGGTAATTTGCCCATCGCCGTCAAGGTCGGCAGCTTTGTCATAGAGGCGCTTGAAGCGGAACCATGGCGGAGCGAGGAGAAACTTGCGGATCATCGTGGCCATATCGAGGCGATCGACCTTTCCGTCGCCGTTGAGATCGCCGAACTTCACATTCATTTCCTTCAGGAAGGCATCGATCTTGGCATTGGTAAGATCGATGACGTTGTTGGCATCCCGGATGACCTTGAACATCTCCATGAACTTAACCTGCTGATCGGAACTGAGTTTCGAGAAGGTCTTGGTGTCCATGAACGCGGTCTCGATGTCGCGAAGAAGCTTGTCATGATCGGTAACCAGTTTGTCGAGTTGCGCCTTCAGTTCCATGAGTTTGGCCTTGTCGGCATCGGTCAGGGGCTTCTTGTCCATGATTGCGAGCATCTGCTTCTGGATGTCCATGATTTTGACCTGCAGATCTTTCATCTTTCCAAGCATGTCTTCAAGTCCGGGCCAGGAAAACTTGAACTTTTCGGTGATTTCGGTCAGACCCTTTGCTACACGGCTTTCGGCACCGTTGATCGCATCGATCAACCTTCCGGCCACCCGGGCTTTCTGGTTGATTGCAAAAGCCTGTCGGTGATTGAAGATGATCTCGTCCTTGCGGAACTTCTCGGTGTCCTTGAAGAAAGCGGCGTGGATTTCGTTAAGCTCGGTGCGGAGAGCGGTGATTTTCCCGGTGAGCCCTTTCAAATGGCCCTGAAGTGTTTCAAGCTGTTCTTTTGTGACATCCTTCATTTTCAGGAAGTTCTGAATGAGCTTTTCTTTCTCGCGGGCGAGGTTGAGGATGGAGCGCTGGATTTCAATCCGCTTGTTTTGAAATTCAAGCGTTTTGTTGAAAAACTCGCGTTGGGCCAGATCTTTCTGCTCGTATTTCAGAACCTTGTCGATATTCGCCGGGTTGGGCTTCCAGGCATGGGATTCACGGATGGTATTTCCCGCCTCGTTGTATTTCCCTTGGTTGGCTTCAGCGCTTGCCTTCTGATTGTAGGCGGTTTCGATGAAGCTGTCGAGGGCGGGATAATTCTTGTCGTAGCGTTTGAGCCAGTTAACGAACTGCTGGGTTTGGCTCTCGACGTTGGCGAATTTCCGTTCGCGTTCGAGGTTTGCGATTCGCTCGGCCCAAACCTTGGCATGGGCAACCGGGTCAAAAAGCATGACATCCGCGCTCACAGCGGAAGAACACGCAAGAACAACCAAGCACATCAGACCTACCAATGATTTTTTGAACTCCATCATCTCACTCCTTAAAGTTTAAATAATTTCCGACCGTGGGATCATTGCGAAATTTTCAACGGGCAACGATCTACTACTTTTGTATTGGCCACCCCCTTTTCATTGTTTGCTCAAAGTTCATTATGCAACATTTCACA
>MNYA01000382.1 GCA_001872985.1 bacterium CG2_30_54_10
AAAATGGAGAATGGGTGAAAATAAATTTAGGATTCTTGAGAAAACCTCTCCAATTCTCCATTCATCATTCATCATTCATCATTCATCATTTTCGCTATCTCCACTTCTCCTAAATTCCCTCGTTCTCCATTTTTTCAAACCGCTAAACTCATACGTTTTTTGCTTCTTTTCGCTCTGGCTGATTTCTTTCCCGGTCTTTGGCTGTCAAGGTGGGTGCTTTTGTGGAGGGGCATCCCTCACCGAACCACTTGCCGACCCATCAATCATGCGGCTGAGCATCACCCCACATACGTTGAATTCCCTTATGAAAAGTGGATTTCCCGTAGCCCTTCTGGAAATCAGGGCTACGGAAGCGTCCGGAACCTCTCTGATCCCGGGTGGGCGACCGGTTTTGGCGTCTTCAACTTCAGATCTTTTGGCCCAGGAGGCTGGTCCCGTCGATAGTTTCGTAGTTGTTTATCCCGCGGACCCAAAGATGCCGGTCAATTCAATCTGCGAACGCTTGAAAGAGATGAACTATAGAAATGTGATAGAATTTTCCGGTGGTTCAGCCGCCTGGGCTTCCGCCGGATTCAGTCTGAACTCACGCTGAGCAAAAAGGAATTTTAAGAATCCGTAATGGGAAATGCAATTACCTGTGCGTTGCGAGAGCTTGGACGCCGCCCTGCCCGGACTGCATTGACGGTCTCCGGTTTCGCTTTTGCGGTTGGCCTGGTGGTCATCATGGTCAATGTTTTGCTATTTTCCAGCATTGCTGAGAATACGGTTCTGGAAAGTACCGGCACTCATTTCATGACCTACGCTCCAAGCTGTGGAAACGTGGCTTCCCTGACCCAAGCGGATATCGACAATCTTCTCAAGGGAATCATTCCGCAGCAATGCCAGGGATTATGCAAGAACTGCACCGGATGTAACAAGAAACCCCTTGATTTGCGGAACGAAGGGTTCATGGCCAATTCAATCTCCACCCGTCTTTTGTCGAAAGGCCTGGTCGACAAGGTGAAGGCCCTCCCAACTGTAAAGGATGCCGCTCCCTTTCTGATGTTCCGCTTTAAGGACAAAGAATCGAATTTGTTGTTCTCCGTGGGCGGGTTCGATCCGACAAACCCGGAAGCCGTCGGAACAACCTGCTGCGCCCGTGGAGACCTGGTTCAGGGTGAATATCTCGCGACCTCATCCTTCGGACAGGCCCTGGTCGAAGAGGGTTTCGCACGAAACCGCGGGCTGAGGGTGGGGTCGACCGTTTCCATCTCGGGATTGGAATTTCACGTTGCAGGGCTGGTGAACATCGGCGTAAGGCCGGTCAAAGCAGATATCTATCTGCGTTTTGAAGACGCGGAAAAAGCGGTCAACCGTCGGCTGAACAACCCCTTGTTCAACGAAATGAACGTCATGCTCGTCCAAGCAGCCGGGGCATCGGTTCAGGATAAGGCCATCGAAGACGTGAAGCAGATGATGCAAAGCAATGTTTTTTCCTCGTACAATTGCTACAAACCCGCGGTAAAGGCTTTGAAAATGAATCAGGGAGCGGTTTGGGGAGTGGTGGCCGTTTTGTTGCTCGGGGTGACTATCCTGTCGATGAAATCGCAGTGGACCACAGTGATCGATCGACGAAGGGAGATCGGCATCCTGAAAGCAATTGGGTGGAGCGATCGACAGATTCTTTCCCAGATTCTGGCTGAGTCACTTTTGCAATCACTAGCCGGCGGGTCGATTGGCTGCATTGTTGGCGCAATCATTTTTCTTGCGGTTCCTTTGAAAACCTTGATTGGTGTTTCCGGGCAGCTTGAACCCGTCTTGTCGGCATGGGTAATTGCTGTAAGCCTGTTACTATCAATTGTGGGAGGCCTTTTCGCGGGAATCCTGCCCGCCCTGGGCGCTGCCCGCCAAAATCCGGCCGCCACCCTTCGCGAATGAACGAAAGAGGGTGAGAAGCTACGAAAGAGGGTCAACACAATGGGAAAGAATGAACGAACTGCGAGGGTTATTCTCGAAGCCCGTGGAGTCAGAAAGACTTTCCCATCACGCTCGGGGGGAGAGATCGTCGCGCTCGAAAATGTAGATTTGTCCATTCCCGAGGGTCTGACAACCTTGATCTCCGGGAGAAGCGGCGCCGGGAAATCCACCTTGCTGGCTCTTCTCGCAGGGTTGGACCACCCGACGTCCGGGTCCATCACCTTTGACGGGAATGCCCTCGAAAAACTCGACAATAGTGAACTCGCGAGACTCCGAAGGGAAAAGCTCGGACTGGTGTTTCAGAACTTCCAATTGCTCCCCAGTTGGACGGCCGCGGAAAACGTCGAGGCGGTGTTGATGCACTCAGGCATTGACCGCCCGGCACGCATGGCGCGTGTGGAGAAAATTCTTGCTGAGTTGGGTTTGTCAGGGCGATTTGACAATCTTCCCGGAGAACTAAGCGTGGGACAACAGCAGCGGGTGGCGCTCGCCCGAACGCTTGTGAATGACCCGATTCTGATACTTGCCGACGAACCAACCGGAAGCGTCGATCCACAAACCGCCCAGGAGGTGATCGAACTTCTCATGGAACGTGTGAGAGAGCGCGGAACTACCCTTCTGGTGGCCACTCACGGAACTTTCCCCGAAACCCTCGCCGATCGCCAATTCAAGTTGGCAGAAGGAAAAATTGATTCCTTGTGTAAAGAATCCTGATGAGAGAATTAATCCGGTGTGCCTGGAGGGAACTGGGGCGGCGAAAGCGCCGAGCCGCCGCTACGACCGCGGGGTTCGCGCTCGCCGCACTGATACTGTTTTCGGTCGGAAACCTGCTTTGCTTTTCGCGTCAGACCATGAGCGACATTTTGTACAATGTCGGAACACATATCATCGTTTCCGTTCCGGCAACAGGATCGGAGATGACGAGCGCTGCTTCGGGGCCCTGGCCGATCGATTCGCTGAACGAGGCCTTCTATTCCGAACCGAATGTGGTGACGCAGCTTCTACCCCGGGCACTGGCTTCAGAGTTGGCCGGGCTTCCCGCAGTTCTTTGCGCCACACCCCTCATGCTCTACCGGGTAAAAGATTCCGAAAAGGGTTTTCTCTTCAGCATTGCGGGGTTCGATCCGAAGGACAAGATCGCGCTTGATAACAACCTTTGCTCCGAAAAAGATATCATCGCGGGAACCTTTATCAGATCGGGAGATCGCGGGGTCGCGGTCGTAACAGATGCTTTTTCGATAACAACTGGGATCACGGTCGGTTCCTCGGTCAAAATTTCAGGCATTTCATTTCCTGTGATTGGAATCATCAAACCTGGCATCAATCCAGGAAAGGCCGATGTCTTTCTTTGCCTGGACGATGCCGTTTCAGTAATCAATCCGCGTTTGCGCCAACCCATGGGAGATCGGGTCAACTCTTTTCTTGTCGAAGTCAAACATGGCAGGCAGATGGAAGAGGCAGTAAGCCAGATCCGGGGCCGGATTCCGGATTGTCTTGTGAACACTTTTTTTTGTTCCGTATCAGCCATCAGAGTTCTAGGAATGAATGAAGGGGCTGTTTGGATTTTGTTGGCAATTGTTTTGGTTGGAGTAACGCTTTACGCGATGAGTTCGCAATGGTCCTCGATCGTGGAAAGGCGGCGCGACATCGGAATACTCAAGGCGATCGGGTGGTCCGACAGTGAGGTTGTTTGGCAACTAGGCTTGGAAAGTGTCATTCAATCATTGTTGGGGGGATCGATTGGCTGCGGTTTAGGATTTTTCTTTTTGGCGATTTTTCCAGTGCCGGCTTGGATCAGCAACAGTTTTTCCTGGAACGGCGAACTTGCTGGGATTGTGTTTCTTGTCGGAATTGTTGTTTCACTTTTCTGTGGGGTGGTGGCTGGGGCGGTTCCGGCGTTTTACTCCGCACGCCAGACTCCGGCCGAATCGATCAGAAGCAAATGAATTTTTCCCGTATCGGTTCAATAATTCACGGAAGACTTATCCCCCTCTCCGGGGGCGGGTTGGTTGCGCTTTTCAATTCAAATATGGTAGAATCGAATTAGGAGGCTTGTCATGCCGCGATCCGCGATTCTTTTTGTAAAAATTTTTTGCACGCTTTCGTTACTTGCCGTAATGTACGATCCAGTTTCGGCATTCGGTCAGGGTGCGATTTTCGTTGATACCAGGCTGCTAGTGGCCGCTCATCCTTTGATGCGGGATTTCGACCTGGAAACTCACCGTTTTCGGGGAACCTCATCCGAATCCATTGAAGGGGGGGCTGCAGCTCTCGAACAACTTCAATCCGAGATTGAAAGGTTGGAAAAGAAGACGAATAGCAGTACGGTTATTCCGCCCACATTGGCTGAGAACGCCCCCGCAGGAGCCAGGGCCAAATCAGAACGGGAATACATCGCCCAGAAAAAGGGAAAAGCAGGCCAGCTCCTGGAGATGCAGCAACGATTGTACTACGCGACTTTGATTCCAGGACGCCCCGGGGTTACCCCGGTGAATACGATATTTCCACAAATCCAGGAAATTTTGAGCGATGTAAAACGTGTTGTAACTGGTTTGAAAAACAAATACAAAGCAGAGCTGGTCATTGATATTTCAACCTTGTATCCGTATCCGCGGAATGACAATTTGAAAACCCGTTTGTTGCTTCAAAACCAGCACTTCAGCTTCTGGCGAGGTAAATTCGATCAGTCTGATGCCCTTGCCTGGCTTGCCGAGGCCAAGGATATGGTGGCGAATACAAAAGATGACGGCTCGTGGGTGGTTCCTTATGGGGCACTTGATGTCCGCCTTGAGTCCGTAAAGCTCATGGAAGAAAAAGTCGGGAGGAATAGATGAGAATCCGTTTCAAACCACTCAAGGCCGCGCCTTTTTTCCCGATTGTTGCCGCTCTGTTTTCGGTTGTCGCTCTGTTTTCTGCCGTGACGCTGTTTGCAGCCAACCCGCCAGGCGGATTCGCTACTGTCGATACCCGGCTCATACTGCTCCTTCATCCGTCGATGGCGAATTTCGATTTTTCCAACGGGAAATTTTTCCGCTCCGAAACCCCGAACAAAAAGTTTGAAGATGTCCTCAAAGAGCTCCAAGCCTGTCAAAAGAAATCAGGGGAAGCCCTGAAAGGGCTTGAAGAGCAAAGGCGAAGGCTGTCGGCATCAAAGACCGATCTTTTGACCCGGCGCGAAGATGTGATCAACGACTTGTACGTCAAGGTCGCAAGTACCGGCTACCAGGTCCGTGGGAAAGAGGAGAAGATCCAGGAGTTCGAGGGCAGATACCTGCTTCAGTTAGCCCAATTGGATGCCCAGATTTCCCAAAACGCCGATCAGATCCGAAAAGCCCTGGAAATCGGCTATTCCACACTCTATCTGACGACCGAGGAAACGGAAAAGAAGCTTTCCGAGATCAAAACCGAGATCCAATCGCTTATTTCCGAAGCAGCACGCGAGAGCGGTATAAGCGTCGTCATCGACAACACTTATGCTATGCGATCCCAGAACAAATCCGGCGAAGTTTCGCAGGTTCCGGTCATCGACGAGGCGCTGGACGTCGTTTCGTCAAGCCTTTTCCATTCGTTTGCCAATCTACAGATCGACCCAGCCCTGAAGGGTGTTCTCAAGAATGGCGACGGAATGCCCATTCCCGAGGAACATCTTCTGGTGGGCAGATCCATCGGTTTGATGAACAATCTTCAGAGGTACTTGCAATTTCGTAACTATTTCCCCGAAAAGATCGGGAATTTTTCTCCCGGCCAGATGTTTTTAGTCGGTGGCGTCGATTTGACCCCTTGGGTGGCGCGAAAACTTTTCGCCAGATACCGGATTCCTGATTTCCTGCAAAATTCTTTCATGGTGCTCATTCGCAATTATTCGGATTTTGAACGGAACGGCAGCGAGAACTATCTCAAAGGGAGAAACTGAAAGCTGGTAATTCCAAAAGAACCTAAAACCAGCGTCAAAAAAACCGGTGGACCACCAAGTTGGCAGAGAGTCTGCGTAGAGCCTAAAGAACGCAAAGAGTTCCCCGAGGCACTGAAATGAAGGAAGAAGAATTTGAGGTGTCCGCTCAAAAAGAAGGGGCATTAGCTGGTTCTCAGCATAAAGAGAGATTCCTCACATTCGTTCGGAATGACAAACGATGCTGCCATTTCGACCGAAGCAAGAAGGGGTGCATTCCCGAAAAAAGGTATTCGCCAAGATGGTGGCGACACCCCAAAGATGAGAACGTGTCATTGCGAGCGAAGCGAAGCAATCTTTTCGATCGAGATTGCTTCGTCGCTTGCGCTCCTCGCAATGACATAGGGTGCGACCTTTGAAGCATGTTAAGGTTGTTAACAACTCAGGCTGTGTTGGAATGCCCGAAAAGTGGCGGAGGCTTGAGAGCCTCCGCTGCAGC
>MNYA01000290.1:0-518 GCA_001872985.1 bacterium CG2_30_54_10
TCGAAACATCAGGGATTTCATGGGCGATGTCGAGTTCCAGGTCACGCTCAAATCTGTCCCTCTGATCGTTCGAGATGAACTGGAAAACCAATCGTTTCGTGTCCTTGGCGGTAAGAGGTGGAAGATCTGTTGGCCAGAGTTTGCCCTGCACGCGCATCATCGGCGGAGCGCCAACGGTCAGGTGAAGATCCGAGCCATCCTTTTCGACAACAAGGGTCAAGAGCTCGTTAATGTTGACAGCATCTTCATCGCTATTCTGCCCTTGGCTTTGGCTTTGGCCTTGGCTTCGTGCCGCCGTTGAGACGGGAGCCCTGGCCGGCCCCCTCTCCGGCGAATGCTGAGGTCGAAGCTGAGGCTGAGGTCGAAGCTGAGGCTGAGGTCGGGACTGAAACGGTGGAATCGGCGCCGCTCCAGGCGCGGTGGGCGGGGCGGCAGGGTCGGGGATTCCCGGACTTCTCAGAATTTGAGGGTTGGCAGCCCCTGGTTGCTGGGGCATTCCGGGGGGGGCGGGACGCGGA
>MNYA01000290.1:535-6288 GCA_001872985.1 bacterium CG2_30_54_10
AGCAATTGCTGCCCCCGGCGCACCGGGTATGCCCGAGGGACGGACTTGGCCCGGCGAACGCGGAGCTCCGGGCAATCCGGGCGCACTAGGCATGGCCGGAGGGCGTGGATGGCCTGGAGCAATCGGCGTTCCAGTCATGCCTGGGTGGCCTGGGTGGCCTGGCTGGCTTGGCTGGCTTGGCTGGCTTGGCTGGCCGGGCTGGCCGGGCTGGCCTGGCCCACTGGCGACATGCGGTTCCCCAGTCCCTGGAGCTTTTGGAGGTTTATCATCTTCGGGTTTCCCCCCAAAGAGTTTACTGAAAAAGCCATCGTTCTCGCTCATGGTTCAGGGCTCAGAAAAATCGCCGAAATTCATCGACGCTTGTCTCGCCGGCCGCAAGCAGTGCCAGGCTGCTGTCTTCCAAGGTAAGGATGTTCTCCTTGCGGGCGAACTGGTAGATGTCCTGGTAACTTCGGCGATTGATGATCATCTGGCGTAATCCAGGGGTGGTCGGAAGAAACTCGGTGACAAGGGTTCGGCACGCATATCCGGTTCCAGCGCAGGTTTCACAACCGATGGGCTGAAATGGGGTTGTCTGAAGATCGAGAGCCGTAATTCGTTCCTGGAGGTCGGGGGGGATCGAACCCGGTTGTTTGCAGGATGAGCAGAGAGTTCGAATAAGACGTTGGGAAAGGAAACCGCAGAGGGAATTCGCCACCACGACCGGGTCATGGGCGAGCTCAATCAGATTGACCACACTGCTTGGCGCATCATAAGCCAGAAAGGAAGTCAGGATCGTCTTTCCTCCGAGGGCGGCGAAGGTGATTCCGTCAATGAGGGAAGTATCCCCGAGCTGGTCGAGGGAGATTACATCGGGGTCTAGGAGCAGCCCAAGTTCGAGGCCCTCGGCGATACTTCCAACTCCGATTTGCCCCACCTGGATCTGAGTAATGCAAGGGATCGTGCATTGTACTGGATCTTCGATCGAGATGACTTTCTTTTTATCGAGGTCGAAACTGTTGATGATGAAATACTGTGTTGTGGTTCTCCCCGATTCTCTGGGGCCTGTAACGTAGAGCACCCCATGGTTCTTTTGGACAAAGCGTGAGATTTCCTCGAGGGAAGTTTTGCTGGCTTTGCCGATTTTTTCATCGATATTGGTGAAGTCGCTCAACTTGAGTATCACCATCTCGCCGTGGATTGTCGGGTAGAAAATCGCCTGGATGTTGATCATCCGCCCTGAAACGTTGACTCTGAAATGTCCCACGCTCATTCCGCGCTGGTTGAGCTGAGCTTGGGAAATCGCGGAATAGGTCTTGAGCTTTCCGATAATCTCGTGATGTACCTTGAGCGAAATCTCGACCTTGCGTGAAAGGGTGGAGCAGATCCGGAATCTGATCAAAACACCCTTTTCGGAAGGCTCGAAATGGATCCGGTCGACTTTGTTGATGATGGCCTGTCCTAGAATGTAGTTAATGACTTTTTCCGGGGACTCCATGCCTTTGGGAATCCCGCGTTCTTCAACGGTCTGATGCTCGGTGGGGGTTATGCTTCCCTCGACACCGTCACTGGTTTCAAGCGGCCCATAGATCGCCTTGTAGGTCTGCTCGAAATCGAACTTCGTGCAAATCGAGACCGAGATCTGAAAATTGTATTTCGCCGCGAGATATTCCAGCGGCTCAGACTCCAGAGGGTCAACCATGCAAACGCTTAGCTGGTTTCCGGTCTGATAGAGTGGAATCATGCGGTGTTCCCTGGCGAACTCAGGGGTCAGAGTCCGAATCACGTCACGGCTGACAATGTCGGGATTGAGGTGAATGAAAGAAATGTTGAGCTGGTTTCCAAGCGCCCAGATGATGTCGTCCTCGGTAACCAAACCCAATTCGATGAGAGCGACCCCCAGTTTGAACCCTTTTTCCCTTTGAAATTCCAGGCCCTTTTTGAGCTGATCCTGGTTGATCAGGTTGCAGTCGATTAAAATATCGCCCAGACGTTTTTTTTGAATAGTCATGACAAGCAATTATTCTACCTGATAGGAGGACCGTGGGCAACAAAAACGGAATAATAAAAAAATGACCTCGCCACGAACCTCCCAGAGAAATTCATCAGAAGAAAAGAAAACCGTATCTACTCAATAACTCGGGGAAACTCAATGATTCCTGGCGTAAGAGATTTCTACCTTCTGTCGAAATGACAGCATCGCTTGTCATTCCGAACGAATGTGAGGAATCTCACTTCATGTTGAGAATCAGCTAATGCCCCTTCTTTTTGAGCAGAAACAGAAAACCGGCAGTCCAACGAGGACTGCCGGTGGAAATCCCAAAGATTTACTTCTTGTTCTTGTTAATCATTTCCTTCAGTTCTTTGCCCGGAACGAACTTGGCTACATTGGTGGCGGGGATGTTCATGGGGCATTTGGTCTGAGGATTGATCCCGGTGCGGCTCTGACGGGTGGTGACCTTAAAAGAGCCGAAGCCGACCAACCGGACTTCTTCGCGCTTCCGAAGGGTGGTCTTGATGATGTTGATGGTGGCCTCAAGAGCTTGGTTGGCCTGGGTCTGAGTCAAATTGGCAGCCTTGGAGATTTCCCTTACGAGTTCGATCTTTTTCACTTATTGGACCCTCCTGTAAAATTTGAGATTGAGATTCAAAGGACGATACAAGGATCGTACCAAGCCAAAACGAGCCTGTCAAGGGGTTAAAAAAATATTTTTTCCATCCACTCCCTTACCGGAGCCTGTTTCGAAGATCGGTCAATCGAGAAAGCAGCTTTCTTTGCTGTTCACGCAGGGTCGACAGGCGTTCCAGCACCTTCTGGATGCGATCGCGGGTCTCGGAAAGACTCAGGCTTTCATTTGTGGGTGGGTTGCCAGTTGAAGAGGGGACGGCATGGGAGGAAGTCGATTCCTGGGTGCCACCTTGCCTGCCATTTTCCTTTGTTCCTTGGTTTGTTCCTTGGTTTGTTCCCGGTTTTGCGCCTTGCTTTGAACCCAGTTCCGCCGCCTTTTTTTTCAAGGAATCAAGCTCTGATTCTGCCTGTTTGGTCTCGCCCTGAATCTTCGCCAGATCGTTCTGGACTTTCAGGATCTCCTCTTGAAGCATCCTTTCATCCTGAAGACCGGTAGCGGAGGGCGTGGACTGTCCAAATGGCCGGCCGTGGCCCTCCCGGAGCAGATTCGGATCCACCGGCTTTCCGTCACTGGCAAATGGTTTTCCCGGATACTGCTGGCGGAAGGTATCACCGCCGGAATCCGGCTTGCGGTCCCCGGTTCGGTCCCCAATTTTCTCGCGCTCCTTAAGCCGCTGTTCCCGAAGGCCTTCAAAGAAATTCATCCGACCGCGAACATCTGATTCCGGGCCATTTTCATCGAGGTTCTGATCCTTGGCCGGCCTCCCCATCTGGTCATCCTTCTTGAGAGATCTAAAGCCATCGGAAAGTGAGGGTCTGATCGGAGGCAGACCAGATCGACCAGGCCCGACCTTAATTGGTGAAAGGCTCTTTCGATCCCAATCACGATTGATCTGGGTTTCCACCGCGCCGGGGTCAAACTTCTGGATCTGATCGCCGGTGAACCCACGGTTCCGCACGGTAGTCTGCATCCCACGTTGTAAGACGAGCTGCCGCCGTCGCTGATCGTCGCGGGACTTTACCGATACCAGACCTTCAAAAACCCTAACCTGGGTCCGCCCGAATTTGTCAACAGCGACATCGAACGTAGTTCCAAGCACACCGCAAACAGTCGTGGGCGTGATTACCTGGAATGTCCGCCCCTGTTTCTTGAGGTTAAGCCAGCTTTCTCCAACCTGTATCAACAGACCATCGGCGAGAATGGTCACCACGGAGTTGGACTTCAACCGGAACAAGCTTCCATCCGGGAAATGCAGTTCACCGCGCGTTTCCCCCTCGGTGCGGAGCATGTCCTGGATGCTTACGTTAATGGGCTCCGGCCCGAGATCCAGCCACGTTGAGCCGCCGTTTCTTGACAACGAAACGCGCCCACGCAAAAGTTGGAAGGTGGTGTTTTCCTCGGCGCTGGCCGCGAATAGGGCTCCCAACAGAAAAAATACCAGAAACAGGTTCCAACGCATTCTCATGGAACACCTCCGATAAATACGAAAGTCGACCCATTGTATCACGGCCTGAATTGACCAGTTACCATTGGACAACCTTGGCGAAACGGGATAAATTTGGCTTGAGAGGTGATCAACATGATCGATGATCGAGAGCCTTTACAGAGTGTTGAGTGCCCCTGCGGGACCGTTTTCGAGCCCGAGAACATAGAGGTTGACCGCGACGGCGAGCGTCTGACCCGATGCCCAAAATGTCACAGGAAACTCCCGCTCCCGGTTGACATGTAGATCCGACCAGGGGTTGGTCTCATCGGCTGACCTCTGGTCCGCCACCATGCAGCCGCAGCTACGACCGCAATTGGAATCAGCCAGTGGTTGAGAATCGGCTGGGCTCCCATGAACGCACCCCCGACAGGGTCCTGGGACGGAAACCACCCTTCCACAAAGATCACATAAGGGGCCATAAAGACCAGGTCAAGCTTCAGGGCGGGAAGAAATTTTCCTTCGCGGATTGCATTGCCGCACAGGATCGTCCCCAAGATGAAAGCGAAAACCCACCCTCCCGGATCTGCGCCTATCCCCCCTCGAAAAAGCGCGTAAGCCAGCGCCGGCCACCAGGTCGATCCTTCCTGGAACGGCTTCGACCAGCGGATGGCCGCGCCACAAAATAACTCGAAAAAAGCTGCTGACGCGGCAATATTGACCAGAATGACGATGGTCAGTTCCTTGAATGGAATATGGGTCGGAGTCCATTTTCCGCTCTCAGCCGCCAGTATAGCCGGAAGCCACCCTGATAAAATCAGCGCAACCCAAGCCAATGAATCGGCGCCGGAGCCCTGAAATCCGAGATGAGTTTCCGATTGTAGGTTAACAGGGTAAACTCTCTGCCCATTAGTTTCCGGAGTTGGCGTGCCGGTTTTCCCCCCGATCCGATCGAAGCGGGCAAACTGCCGGGAAATCCCAGACCAGGCTAGAACTACAAGCCCCTCAGCCAGGATTATTCTGGCGAAATCATCGAGGTTTCCCAACCCCGCGTAAGGAATGAACCCCACTACCACGATCCGAAAAAACCAGGCCGAACCAAAGCCTACGAGCAAAAGTGAGATCCATCTAATTGCGAGAGCGCGGCCGGTTCGTCTCCTCCAAAAAATTGAGAACCCTTCGATCAACATTTTCCGGAGTTTCAAGTAGAGGGCCATGATTGATGCGCATCCAGCGAGGGAAAAAAGCCAACCAATCTTCTCCTGCCGGTCGGGCCGGGGCAACTGAGCGTCGGGGTGCATCCGTTCCCCCGCCACCACGGCGCGGACCCGGGCCATTTCCGAAATTGCTTCGGTGTTGCCGCTTCGCATCAGCGGAATCAGGCGGCCGACTGCCTCCCGATATCGCCCTTTCCAGATGCATATTTTCGCCTGGGTCAGGCTCGCTTTTTCCAGAAGCTTGTTGGTGGTATCTGTACCCAAGAACGGTTCGAAGCGCTTCACCAGATCAATGGTTCGAATGCCGGGATGATTTCCAACAAGCCAGACAAGCCTTTTTACGACAGCACTCGCTGGCAAGGATTCCGGGTTGTATCTTGCAGCCATGTCTGCCAAGTGATCCGCCTGAAAGCGCTCAAGAGAAATCCCAAAGGTCAATGTGAAAAAGGTCTTGAACGATCGGGCAAAACGCAAACCTTGTACAAGCCGGAAAATTTCGGCATC
>MNYA01000299.1 GCA_001872985.1 bacterium CG2_30_54_10
TCGGGGATCTTGTGGGCACAGTCGACCGCCTCCCGCCGGACCCAGACGTTCTGATCCTTCAGTAGCGGCTGAATGCGTGCGATTCCGACCGATCCGCCAAGGGCGAGAACCGCTTTCAAAGCCATTTTCCTAACGGCGTAAGAAGAATCGCCGAGAAGCCGGTCGATGAACTCATCGCGACCCTTGACGGCGGCCTTTGACAGGACGAAAGCGGCGGACCGCCTCGTGGCGATGTCAGGACTACCGATCATCGCTTTGATTTCCTCGAGAACCTTGTCCTCATCCGCTTTGTGCAAGGCCAACGCCGTGTTCGCCCTAACCCGATTGTTCGGATGCGCGTAGAATCGCTTGAGCTTCCGCTTCATCTCCAACCCGGAAATTTTCAGCATCGAAATCGCCTCAACGGCGTTGGCCTGGATGCGGGGGTCGAACGATTTCAAGCCCTCCTCAAAAACCTTCAAAAGCTGCGTCTCTGCAAATCCGGCAAGAGAGGATATTATGATCGCCTTCAATCTCGGATCCCGCGCGATCTCGAACTGCCCGACCAGCGCTGGAATCGCCTCGACCTCCTTCAATCGCGAAAGAATATCGAGAACGTTGATCACGATCCACTCGTCCGGATCGGAAAGAAGACGGCATAGGTTCTGCGCCACATCCCTTCCACCAATCTTGTACAAAGCCCATGAAGCATGATATCGCACCATGCGGTCCTGGTCGTGGAGAAGCTCCATGAGAACCTTTCCGGCCACCGGGTCGGCGATTTCCCCCAACACACGCACCACCTCTTCCTTGAACGGGTGCTCGTGATTTTCAAGCAGTTTCATGAGCTTGATAACCGGGGTGCTGTTGTGGTAAAAGCCGAGGGCTGTGATGGGTTCCATCCGATCGGGGTAAAGGTCAAGAGCGCTCTGAAGAACGTTCAGGGAAGCTGGATCGCCGATTTTTCCAAGTGAAATCAGAGTTTCGAACCGAAGGTCGTCATCCTGCACCACCTCGACCTGTCCCTCAAGGAGGGCAGTCGCACGGCGGAGAAGACGGCGGGACGCCTTTATCAGGCGGAAGGGTTCAATATCTGAACCGAAGCTCATTCTACGATCTCCTTCATAAGGTTGCCGACAAGCTTTGGATCGACCCTTTCATCACGCAGCAGATCGCTCAGGTTGTCCTTCAACGTTACGCAGCCTTCTTTTCTAGCGAGCATCAATGTCGATTTCAATTGATTTGTTTTCTTTTCGCGGATCAGATTCCGCATCGCCGGGTTCAGAATCATCAGCTCGTAGACCATTACGCGCTCATTCTTCTCGCGCCCGGGAAGCAGAAGTTGGGAAATCGTTCCGAGAAGCGACAATGACAATTGGGTGCGGATTTCGTCGTGGCGGTGTCCCGGAAATACGTTGATGATGCGGTCCACGGTCTGGGCGGCGCCGACAGTGTGAAGGGTCGATAAAACCAGATGGCCGGTTTCCGCGGCGGTCAAAACCATCTCGATAGTCGAAATGTCACGCATTTCCCCCACGAGGATGACGTCAGGATCTTCGCGGAGCGCGTAGATAAGCGCCGACTGATAATCCTGGGTCATCGTTCCGATCTCGCGCTGGGTGAAAAGGGCCTTGCGCGGCTTATGGACGAACTCTATCGGGTCTTCGATCGTTATGATGTGGCGTGCGCAGCCTTTGTTGATCTCGTGGACCATCGCGGCAAGCGTGTGTGATTTACCGCTGTTGGCAGGCCCGGTAACCAGGAAAAGGCCACGCGGCCGAAGCGCCATTTCCTTCAATTTCTGCGGAAGCTTCAGACTATCGATGCTCGGAACCTTGGTGGGGATGAACCTGAACGCCCCGGAAAGGCAGCCTCTCTGCCGGAAAATGCAGACCCGGATCCGCCACCGGTTCTGGTAGTTAATCATAAAATTGGCTTCCATGCACGTTCGAAGCAGTTCTTGTTCGCGCACTCCCATCAGAGGAAGGAAAAGATTCGGCATTTCCTGATACGCGAACGGCTCTTCTGGAAGCGGCAACAGACGCCCGCCGACCCTCACGGTAGGAGGGGAACCCGCCTTCAAATGAAGATCGGATGACTTCTTTGCTATGGCGATTTCGAAGTATTTGTGTATTCGCAGCATTCGCGTCTCCCTAATCCCGCTGGTTCGAAAGAAGCTTCTTGAGGCTCGCGGGGGTGGGAGAGGCTGCCAGCGCTTCCTCCGCCTTTACCAAGCCCTTCTTTACAAGGTGCAGCATCGAAATGTCCATGGTCTGCATTCCGAACTCGGTTCCAGTCTCGAGGAAAGAAGGGATGAGATGGATTTTCCCTTCGCCGATAAGCGACCGAACCGCTGACGTGTTGATCAGAACCTCAAAAGCAGCTACCCGGCCTCCGTCGATCCTCGGAAGCAGCGTTTGGGAAACGACACCGCGAAGAACCATTGACAACTGGTGAAGGATCTGCCTCTGTTGGTTCTCGGGGAATACGTTGATGATCCGCTCCGCGGTCTGGACTGCTGACGTAGTATGCAATGTTGCGAGGACGAGCTTTCCAGTTTCGGCCGCATTCAGGGTCAGGGCGATGGTTTGCGCCTCGCGCATCTCTCCCACGACCACGATATCGGGGTCTTGCCGCAAGACCGTAAGCAGACCATCTTGAAAACTTTTGCAATCGCTTCCGACCTGTCGCTGGTTGACAATGCTCATCTGATCGTCGAACTGGAACTCGATCGGGTCTTCAATGGTAACGATATGTCGCCTGGCGTTTGAGTTGACATAACTGATGTAACTCGCCAGGGTCGAGGTCTTTCCGGCTCCTGTGGGACCGGTGATCAGGATCAACCCGTTGGGTTGTTCGATCAACTTTTGGGCGGCGCTCGGAAGACCGATCTCGTCAAACCCCATCACCTTGTAAGGAATGACCCGGAAAACCAACCCAATGCCGTTCACATCGCGGTAGAGGTTGACCCGGAATCGGCAGATGCCTTCGAGCGCGTAGGCGAAATCGAGCTCACCGATTTGTTTGAATTTGTCCTGCTGGGTCGGCGTCAGAAGCGCTTCGAGAATCTTCTCGAACTCCTTCCGGTGGAACCGGACACCTTCGAGATGAACGATCGATCCGTCGACACGAATGGCAGGGGGCTGACCCACCTTGAGGTGGAGGTCCGATCCTTTGCGGTCAAAGGTCAGTTTCAGCAATTCATACAGACTTTTCTCATCCGCCATGGGGAAATTATAGCACGTATCAAACTATCTTTTCGATGAATTGCATCATCTCAAAAACCGGGATTTCTCTTTTCCCGAAAGAGCTTCCATGTTACAATCACGTGTTATTTCCATCGTAGGGGAAGTCTGAAAATGGACAACATGCGCATTGCAACCATCCTGAGCAAGCTCGAACCGCTGCTGGGAATTCTTTTCGACACGTTTCAAAATGGTGATTACGCTGCCCGGCGCGAGGCGGCGATCGCGTTGTCCAAATTCAAGGGTGAGAGGGCCACCGACTTCCTTTTGAAAACCTACGAGACCGACAACATCCAGGACTTCCTGGCGCTGGCCCTTGGAAACATTGAAAGCGAGAAGGCGATATCCCTTCTTGTTAACGCCCTCAATGACTCCCAGCAGGAAGTCCGCTTCAATGCAGCCCAGGCCCTCGGAATGATCAAAAATGACGAGGCACTCAACGTCCTCCTGGAGGCCCTCAACGAGTATGCCGACGCGAATGTTACGGGCGGCTCTCAACAAAGCGGGGGAAAGATCTTTTTCGAGGAAGATGCGATTATCAGCGCCATCACCGCAGTAGGAAAGATTAGAAGTCCGTTCGGGATTCCGCTGATGAAGCGGCTTCTAGCCCAGGAAAAAAGCGGACGCATTCGCTCGGCCATCATCATGGCCCTCGGCGGAATGGCGAATGAACGCATGCTTCCCATCTTCCAAGGCGCCCTCCGCGATGAGGATTCCCGAGTTCGCGCTAATGCGATTGAGGCGATCGAGTCGATCAAGTCCACCTCAATCGTCGGAATCATCCAACCCTATCTCGAAGATCCCAGCAACCGGGTACGCGCCAATGTCGCCAAAGCAATCTTCAAATACGGCGACTTCGACGTCTCTGAAACCCTCGGCCAGATGCTGAAACACACCGACAAATGGTTTCGCGGATCGGCCGCCTACGCGATGGGAGAAATCCGAGACGTCCATTTCATCCCCAAGTTGGCCAAAGCGCTCAAGGACGAAGACCCGGACGTCAGGCGCAACGCGGCAAATGCCCTCCGTAAGATAGAGTCACCGAATGCTTTTCCTCACCTCGTCCCCCTCCTCGAAGATCCGAACCACGATGTCCGAGTTCAGGCTGTGATTGCACTTTCCCGTTGTTCCCCCGACAAGTCTGTCGAATTACTCGTGCAGAAACTTCAACAGGAAGAAAATCCGATCGTCAAAGCAACCCTGATCTCATGCCTCGGCGACTGCGCCGTTGGCGGAATCAAGGAAAATCTTCTAAGGTTCCTCAACGACCCTGATCCGCGTGTCGTTTCCAATACCATTGAGGCCGCGCAGAAGCTTACCCGCGATAAGCCCGACCCCCGGCTGGTCGCCCATTTCAAAGAACTCCTGGCCCATGAAGACAATCGCGTCAAGAGCAATGCAATAAAAACCCTCTGGAACTGGGATGAAATCTCCGTCCTGGACAACCTTCAAGAACTATTTCAGCGCCCGGACCTGAAACACCGCCAATCGGCCGTTTTCGTTCTCGGCGAGATCGGGGAGGCAAGTAGCAAGATCCCTGCCCTCAGGTCGGCGATCAACGACACCATCGCGAAATTGATTGCAAACCGCGAACAAGGGAAATCTGCCGTCACCCTTGCGGCCCCATCTCCAGCTTCCCTCCCAGGCGCACCCGTGGATGCCCATGCAGGCGCATCCGCAGATGGGTCTCTGCCAGGCTCCGGCTCCGCAACAGCACACGCATCCGCACCTGCACCTGCACCCGGATCCGCACCCGGATCCGCTTCCACTTCCGGGGCCGCACCTTCACCAGTTTCAGCCTCAGCTTCAGCTTCAACTTCAGCCTCAGCTTCAGCCTTCGCCCCCGGCCCGGATACCCCCGCCCCGGAAGCGCACCTCACCACCGGTTCGCAGGAAGGAAAGGCAATCCCATCTATGGTTTCGCCGCCACCAACGGCGAAATTTGACCGCGACCTTGAACTTGCCACGAACGCCGTCAATTCCAAGGAATTCGCCTCGGCCGAAAAAATATTTCAGAAAGTTCTTGCGGCGCAATCTGACAACATGCAGGCCAACATAGGAATTGCGAATCTTTACTTCCAGTTGAAGCGATATCCCCAAGCGGCAGTCTTCTATGAGAAGATCCTCCGGCACAACCCCAATTCCGCCAAAGCTCACTACAACCTCGGAACAATTTTTTTCATGCAGAAAGATCACGGGAGGGCCAAGGATCATCTTCTCCAGGCGCTGGCAATTTACCCCAAGCTCCTCGGCGGTTATTTGATACTTGCCCAAATCTATCAGCTCGGTGGTTTGACTTTGGAAAGCATCAAACTTCTTTCCAAGGCAATCGAGCTCTCGCCCAGGAACCCCATTCTCTATCAGAAACTCGCGATGCTTCACATTCACATCCATGAATATAAAAACGCCATAGGGATTCTCACCCGCGCCCTATCGCTTTCTCCACTCGATGTTGAAGCCAATCTGCTTCTTGCGTTCTGCTACCACTTGACCGAAAGCCCAAATGAAGCCTTCGACGCGATGGATGCCACATTGCGGGCATGCGCCCAATCGCCTCAACCTGATGAATCGCTGAAGGCACTCCTTCAAAGTTATCTCTTCGTTAAATCCACCATCGAAACTGCCTGAGCATCTAAAAAGGAGCCCACATGGGACTGGTAAAAGTTAATCGCTGCTGGAACTATAAAACCTACGATCTGGCCCTCCTCGCCGGAACCGATTTCCTGGAAAAACTCGGCGAGATTCTTGATGAAGCCGGCAAGAACGGCTGGGAACTGGCACACATGAACGACCGGTTCATGGTGCTCAAACAACTGTTCCGATTCGACGAAGAGCCACGCTGACGCGCTTTATCCGTATCATCTCAATAAGTCGGGGGAAGAGTGAAGGCAGACCGGAGGGCGCAAAGCGCCCGACCGCGGGGGATGAGCCTCGCGAATTCGCTTCGCGAGGCGAAGGGGGGCGCGTGCCCCCCT
>MNYA01000045.1 GCA_001872985.1 bacterium CG2_30_54_10
TACTCAATAATTCGGGGAAACTCAATGATTCCTGGCGCAAGAGATTTCTCCCTTCGGTCGAAATGACAGCATCGTTTGTCATTCCGAACGAATGTGAGGAATCTCGCTCCATGTTGAGAATCAGCAAATGCCCCTTCTTTTTGAGCAGATACCATCAGAAGTCAAAAGGCAAAAGTCAAAATTGCTTTGTGGGGGTGGTAATTCAGGTTCGTTTTGGTAGTCACGACTATAGCAGGGGCGCTCTCCTATGATACCATGGATGGGATGTACCCGCTCGATCTTTACCAGAACCCAAGATCCGCGATTGTGCCTGATAATGCTTCAGGCATGCGTAGGCGATTCATAGAAGCGGCGATTATTTTTGCCGTTTTTGTTTTCATACCAGCGATTCTGATCGAAAACCTTATCGGGCAATATGAAGATGAACGTGAAAAAATCCTTGAACGCACATATCAGGATCGGGCCAGGGATCTCATCGTCCGCCTGAACACAGGCATCGACCGGCTTACCCTCATTGAAGAACGTTTGCAGGTATTTCGGAAACGGGCTGAAACCCTACTTCACGGAGACAAACTCGACGCCGAAAATTCCCGGTCACTGACTATTTTCTCGCGAAAACAGTTTCCTCGGGACACGCTTTTTCTCTGTCTAGATGACAAGGGGAATCTTCTTCAACCGCGGGGCCTCGCCGCCCCCTTCAAGAGAAAGGCCTGGGAAGCCCTGTTCGGGTTGTTGCGGAAGCCGCGAGGGATGAACTCCGACCAGATTTCTCACGCCAATAACCTCATCAAAAGCGCAATGGGCGATATTATCGAACCCCATTTTCTTCGCCAGTCCTTCAAGCGACCGTTGAATATCCTAAGGGAAGGAAACGCCCAGGCAATGAGAATCTTGACCTTGCATTCTTCCGGCAATCCTCGCAATCCCGGCGCCGAGCTTGGGCATTTGATACTTTTCATTCCGACAGGCCGGGCAAGGTTCGCCTTGGAACTGGAGAGCATCGTGAAGCGCCTTTCAGATGCCAATGCCGAGGTGGGAGGATACTGGCAGTCAAGGCAGGAGGGGCGCGGCACTGACTTGTTAACGGACAATTTCATGCACGGGCTTCTTCTGATGCTCGAAAATGGCCAGGGATTTTACTCGTTCCAGGGAATGACCTGTCTCGCCCGCTTTTGGAGCCAGGATCCAGACCTTGTACTCATCGCCGCGGTCAGGCATACTTCTCTCGCCGCCAGGCAATCCGAGCGGATCGTAAAAGCAATTCGATGGCTAGTACAAGCAGGCGCCATAGTGGCCGGGTTGCTGCTCCTGGCTTTCGTTCTCGGGAGCCTTCGGTTGAATTTTTCCCTTAAAGCAAAATTCCGACTGGCTGCATTCTTCCTGGCCGGATTCCCGTTCCTTGCGATGGTTGTTTGGGGAGTCAGCCACCTTCTGAATGTAGCTGAATTCCGTCAAAACGAGACCGGGAAACGACTCGAAGGATTGTTATCCAACGTAGAACAGTATGTGGCTTCGGAGATCTCTCGCACCCAAAAGAAGCTTCAAGCCGTGAACGACCTGAAGGAAATCCGCCAGGTCAGCAAGGAATCTGAATTAAGGAGCATTTTCAGGGAGTTCGAAGAGAAAGGTCTTTACGAAGTCGTTTACGGCCGTCAAGGGGAAAATGCCATCTCTATCATGAGCCGGACTTTAAAGCCGCGCAATACATTTCAAGGTCCGCGGTTCGGAACCATGATGAATAAGCTTTTCCAGACGGGGGGAATCAACCTTCTGGAGACGGCACAAAATAGTGCTTCAGAGATCGATTCCTTCCTCGATGTAGGATCGGAAAATAGATTCCCATTCGATCGATTGAATCTCGTTTGTTTTGCAGGGGATTCTGGTTTTTACTTCGTTTCCTTTTTCAAGGATCGGTTCGGCAAGGCACAGGGGGCTTTTGGCGTTGTCCTGGAGTTTCAAAAATTCTGCAAGCTCGCCCTGGCAAACTGGCTGCGTGAGGAGAAACCCCGAAATTGCCGTGTTTTCCTGCGGTCTTCCACCAGCCGCGGAATTCATGCGGTTCCGCGCAATCGCTTTCTAAAGAATGTCGTCGACCTTATCGAAAAGACCAGAGAACGGATATTCAAGCCTGTCGAGATCGGGGGCCGAAAGTACATGATATTGGGACGGCCGCTGGCAGCCCTCGAGACGGTAGCGCTTGCCGTTATTCCTTTCGAGGAGTTCTCGGGCTTGTACCCGGCAACCATTCGTTTCATGGCGATTTTCGGCTTCCTGGCGACCCTGAGCTTGATCTTTTTTTCAGATCTGCTTGTATTTATTTTTCTCCGTCCCATTCTTGGAATCGGAGCGCTCATTCGAAAGGTTGAGGAAGGCCGGTACGAAGCACGATCGCCAATCTGGGCAACGGAAGAACTCGGAACTCTTGCTTCGTGTTTCAACCGAATGGTGGAAGGGCTCCACCAGAAAGCGCGGATGCTCCCGTTCCTAAGCCGCGATCTTCTCGAAAAATCCCAGGTCTCCTCTGAAGTGCTCATCGAACCTCGCCATGTGGCGGTGAGCTTTGCGGGGATCCGCGATTTCAGCGAGCTGGAAAAGAGGCTCTCACCCGAGGAAACCATGGCTTTGATGAGTGAGTTTTTAGGCAAATGCGAGATCTGGGTCCGCCGATGGGGTGGGGAGATCGACAAGTTTCTCGGCGATTCCGCAATGGCCGTCTTCTGGGAAGGAGGAACCGATCCTTCAGAGGAGCGAGCCGTGAGGGCCGCTATCGACCTTCGACGCGATATGGCTTCCTGGGCGCTCAAACGGAAGAACGCCGGCCTCTTGGAAATCCGTTTCGGGGTTGGAATAACCGTAGGAAATGTCATCGGGGGGCACATCGGGTCTCTTCGAAAGCGTCTGGATTTCACTGTGATCGGGGACACGGTAAATCTGGCAGCCCGCCTTGAAAAGTTGGCGAGCCGCGATGGCAACCCGTCGATCCTTGCCGCATCCGAAGTTTTCGGAAAGCCTCTGAAAGGCATCCGGACACGGCTCACCTCGATTCAGAATGTTCGCGGCAGAGCTGGAGCAATTTCGGTATATGAAGTGGAACCGGATGGAAACTGAGTCCGGCTTCTTTCATCGCAATTCCCTCATGACACTCCTTTTGGCGATCTTTCTTTCAGCCGGGATCGGGCAATGGGTGCTTCTCGACCGTTTGGAGTCATCATTTGAAGAGATCCAACAGGTCAGTCGGCGCGATGAATTGCAGAGTCTCCTTCCCCTGCTCCGCCTCAAGGACGATCCCTCCGCCCTGGCGGAGGAGTATCTTCTTACCGCAGCTCGAGGTCTGTTTCAACCAGGATCCGGCACGGTAGAGGCTTTCCGCGAGAACGTACAAACCACCTTCGGATCCGGAACATTCGGCGCTTTCTGGGACAAAGACTGGAAACCGCTCACCAGTTGGGGGTTTCCAGCCTCGGATGTTTCCTTGTTCCTTCCGGTTCTGCAAAACTTCTACAGTTATCCCGGGGACAGGTGTTTCTTCGATGCCTCAGAAGATGGCTTGGCCAAGCTCTTGGAAAATCAGAAACTGGCCTACAACGTATTTTCCCAACCATTTACCGCCGAAGTACACTATCATTCCCGACCGGGGATAATTCTAATAGGCTTGCTAAAAGATCCACCAGTCAGGATGAGCCTGGGAGTCCTCAGCATTTTAGCCACCGCCCCCTCACAACAGTGCGATCTCCCAAGAATTAAAGGAAGTCTGGTCGTATTCATCCCTGCGGACCTTTTTCATGATTCCTCGCGAGTGGCACGGGTACTGCGCGGCAAGACCATTTCGGAAACCCTGCCGCTCTGGGCGGGTTCCATCAATGAACTTGCCTCGATTCCGAGAACCTCGCCGGAGCTCCTGGGAACCCTTCAAGCCCGGCTCGTAAGAGGCGATCAGGGAACCGCTTTCGCGGGAAACCAGGGCTGCTGCTTTATAAAGCTGTCCCAGCCCCAAGACTGGATTCTACTGCACATCCGGGAGTTCGAGCCGATCGAACGACTGGCGCGGTCACCGGTGTTACTGATCTGCCTTCTCTGCGGCTCGTTGGTCGTTGCACGGTTTTGGAGGGTTCGGATCGGATCCGCCGGGATTTTCAGTAGCGCCGGCCACCACGATAATGGAAGTGGGGGGCCGGCGTCATGGATGGCTCGATCGGGCGGGCGCCTCAGCACGGTCTTTTTGCAACTGGCGATCATGACTTGCCTCGTTCCCGCGATGGGCCTTGCCTGGACACTTTGGACGCGGGCGAGTCTGAGCGAAGCGATGGCCACCGAGGATTTATTCGGGAAAATGGAAAAGCAACTTGAATCCCTCGAACAATTAAACAATTACAGCCTGAATCAGACCCTTTCCTCGGTCAAGCAATTCATCGCCCGCAAGGAGTGGGAGGGCCCGACTCCCCCGCTGAACCTTATTTCGAGTTGGGTCATCGACCTTAAAAAGGTTTCCATTAATGAGCTCTATTTGCTCGCCTGGGATTACCCCAAAACGCTCTTTTTCGCGTCATCGGAGAATCGGGCGGCGAATCCGAATTCGGGCCAACCCGGGACCATCGCGGTAAAGACCGTTCCCCTCATGAAGTCGTTCATCCAATACACGCAGAAGATCCTCAATCTGGGCCTGACCTCAGAAAACGGCCTCATGGAGCAGGCCAAAGAGGATCTGAGGGGTGGAATGATTTTCGAGTTTGCATTGACTGCCATTGGCCGCGAGAATCTATTGAATTTGATGGTAGACCTCGATCGACTGGTTCCTTTCAAGGTGCTTGGAGAGTCCACCTGGTGTTTTATCCATATCGAGCGGGACCGGCGCCAAAAAGCCCGACGGTTGTTCCTGTTCCTTCTGAACCGCGAGATGCTTCAATTGAAAAATTTTTTGATGTGGTCCGAGCAAACACACCAGGGAAAGCGAGCTTTTCCTGACTGCGTTTTTCTCGCCAACCCTTATTTTGAGTTGTCCAACATTTTCCCCGATTGGACGGACATCTTTCCACCGGCGATTCCGCTACTCAAGCTTACCAACAAGGAGAGGGGCATCCAGAAGTTCATCCTACCCCGGCGAGAGGGTGGAAAGCTCATCTTTCTCGCCCGCCCTTTGCGCGACACGGATTATGTCGTGGCAATCTTCAGGCGTCTCCCGGAAGATCTTCCTACGTCTGAAGGGAACTGGCTTGCCGGCTTGTCACTGATCTATCCATTTCTGGTTGCGGGCCTCGTTGGCCTGCTGTTCAGGAATTTTTTCCTTCGGCCCGTGCAGGATCTGCAGCGGAGCGTAAACACGATCGCGGGCGGAAACTTTCAAGTGCGGCTTCCGGTTCCGACCGACGATGAGATCGGAACCTTGTGCGGAAGTTTCAACCGAATGGCCGAAGGTCTGCGAGAGAAGGAGTTTTTGCGACGCTTCGTTTCCGACCTCACGATGGAAGCGGTTGATGGGAAGCATGTCGACCGTGCGACCCGAATTAGCGGAACTGTGCTGATGGCCGACATCCGGAGTTTCACCGCGATTTCCGAGGAACATTCCCCTGGAATCGTCGTCGAGATGCTCAACGGGTATCTGACCTCCATGGAAGAAGTGATCGAACGGAACGGCGGAACCATCGACAAATTCATCGGTGACGCCATCATGGCCGTCTTTCTGCCCATGCATGGTCGCGACCAACCCGCGCGACGGGCAGGAAATGCCGCTCTCGATATGATGAAGGCGCTCGGCCGCTTCAATCGGGAACGACTCCGCCGCAGCCAGTTCACGATCGCCATCGGAGTCGGCATCGCCAGCGGCGAGCTCCTGATGGGCGTCCTCGGAAGATCTGACGGCCGGCGTGATTTCACCGTCACCGGCCCCACCGTGAACCGCGCGGCCGCAATGGAAAAACTCACAAAGAAAACGCACCACACGAAAGTGGTGGTCTGCCCCGAAACGGCGGAACAGCTTGGGAAGAGCTGGACTCTTCTGCCGATGGCCGACCCTGGCCAATCGAGCCAATCGGGCCAGCCCGGCCAGAGTGGCCAATCGGGCCAGTCCGGCCAATCCACCGTCGGCTTCGAGCTTGGCATGGCCACGACCGCACTTCAAGAATCGCCAGGGTCGTGATTAACAAACGGTACTAAATTCGTATCTTCTCAATAAAGGGGGGGGCGCATTCCA
>MNYA01000479.1 GCA_001872985.1 bacterium CG2_30_54_10
CAGGCCGTGAGGGCATGCCTGGTCTGGGGCTTGGGTCGGAGCCAGAGCCGATTCCTGGCCGCGGGAACCTTGGGGCTCCCGGCGAAAAGCGTCTTGGGCCGTCAGTTCCGGGGCCGCCGGGGGCAAATGCATACATTTTTTTTGGAAGCGCGGTGATGTAAAGGATCGCCGATTTGTAGACAACCTCGGCCTTGTCTTTAAATGCGATTGTAATCGAAAACTGGTCGTACCCTTTGATTTTGCCGCGGAGGGTGGTACCGGTGTTCAAAACCACTTCGACAGGCTGGTGTCTCTTGCGTACCATCGACAGGAAAAGATTTTGTATCTGGGATTTGTATTGGGACATTGTTCCCTCCTGATTACCGGCTCATTTCATCATGGCTAGTGCTTTGGTCTTGGCCTTCAGTGTCTGGAGAAGAAGATCGATTTTCTTGGCTTCCATAGCCGAATCCTCGGCGAGTTTTTTCATCTCGGCCGCGACAACGGAGAAAGCTGCGCCGGCAGTTCCAACGCGGGCCGCTTCGATGGATGCGTTGAGGGAAAGCAGGTTGCTTTTCCGCGCTATCTTGCTGATAACCCGGATAACGTCTTCCATTTGCATGGCAGAAGCTTCCAGCTCTTTCAGTGCCGCATTGGTCTTCCGGAGTCGCTCCGTCATCAATTTGAGAATCTGGAAACCGATTTCGGGAACCGTTCCAAGCAGGTTCTTGAAATCTTCCTTCGTGATTACCAGGAATACTGTGTCCTGGACAGTTGCGACCGAAGCAGACCTCGGCATATCGTCAATGACCGCCATGTCGCCGATGATGGCGTCTTTTCCAAGAGTGGCGAGAACCGATTCCTGGCCTGAGCTGGTCCTTTTGAGAACGTTTATTTTGCCATTTTTGATTATGTAAAGAGCATCGCCGGGGTCGCCTTCCTTGAAAACAGTGGTTTTTCCGGGAATCATCTGCTCGATCGTAATGGCGGAAAGGTCAAGTAGGGCTTTATCCGAAAGGCTCGAAAACAGCGAGACCTTGCTGAGAAATTGGATTTTATCGACTTCGCTGGACATTGTTTGGAAAAGGTAACCCCTGATCGGATTTCCGACAAAACCAGAAACAGACGTCCCGCTACTTAACGGGATGCCCAGGACAAGTCATCCTAGCATCCTCCACAAGGCCTGTCAATTTTCTAAGAGGCTCAATTCCGTCCCGGAACTGGGGGAGGGGGATGATTCCAACATCGCGGGAGGGGCAAAATTGTGCTATCATCTGCCCATTATCTAGTTTGGGAGATTATCATGAAAATCGGATTGGCAGGCCTTCCCATGTCAGGCAAAACGACGGTGTTCAACATGGCGACCCGCGCCAATGCTCAGCTACGTGACTTCATTGCTCAGAGCGAAGAGATCAATACTGGGGTGATCAAGGTTCCAGACCCCAGAATCGATTATCTTACATCCATTTACAAGCCCAGAAAAACGATCTACGGGACAATCGAGCTCACCGATATTCCCGGAGTATCCAAAGATGAGACGGGCTTTTCCCGCAAGACCCTCGGCAACATCAGAGCCTGCGATGCATTGATCCTCGTGGTCCGGTTATTCCCAGACGCCAACGTTCCTCACATCCGGAATTCCGTCGACCCAGCGCGGGATCTCGAAGAACTCACCCTCGAGTTCATCCTCGCCGACCTCGAAGTCGTCGAAAAACGTGTAGAGCGGCTTTCCAAAGAAATGAAAACGGGAAAAAAACCCGAATCAATTCGGGAATTCGACCTGATGAGCCGCTGCAAAGAGATTCTCGAGGGAAACGGAATGCTTGCCGACGTAGCGAAAAACCCCGAAGAGATGCTCTTGCTGCGAACCTACAGATTCCTTGCCCAGAAACCTATCATCGTGGTCGGAAGTTGCAGTGACGATCAGGTCAAGACGCCGGGCGATCCGATGGTCCGAAAATTCCAGGAGGCATGCGCGGCCCGCAGGCTTCCTGAGATGTTGATTTCTGCGAAAACCGAGATGGAGATCTCCTCGCTTTCTCCCGAAGAAGAAACCGCCTTTCTCACGGAATTCGGAATCGGCGAGTCCGGGCGGAATCGGCTTATTACCGAAGCATACCGAACCCTTAACTACATTTCCTTCCTGACCGTTGGGGAGGATGAGGTTCGGGCTTGGCCCATCCAACGAGGGATCAACGCAGTGAAGGCGGCTGGTACAGTCCATTCGGATATCGAGCGTGGGTTCATTCGGGCGGAAATCGTCGCATATAAAGATTTCGTCGAGAAGGGCGGGATGAACGGCGCCAAACAGGCCGGCCTTGCCCGCCTGGAAGGCAAAGAATACATCGTTGAAGATGGAGATATCGTCCATTTCCGCTTTAACGTCTGAGTCATAGTTATACAAAGCAAAATCTAAGCGATCGAAAATGACCCTTCAGCGAAGACTTGCAAGGGCGATGGTACTGGCGTTGGTGGGACTCCTTTGCTTCCTCTATTTCAATGCATGGTTCTTTCGGAATATAGACCAGTTCGTCAGTGGCAGTCTTTTTCTTGAAATTGACATTGCCCGGACCTGCGAGCATCTGGCCGACCGCTGGGATGAGATTGACGACTTTGCCGCAGCCAGAATGTCGGATCCGGTAGGTGTCGAGCCCCTCATCAGCGCCGCCCAGGTGGCCAGTTTTCAGGCATCCATCCGCGAACTTGACGGGTTGATGATCTACCCTGCCATCCGTTCGGATTTCGTTCCGGTTCAGGCTCTTGCTGAATCCTATCTGAACAAATTTCGAGAGTTCGAGCGGGTTGTTGCCCAGCGTGGGGTGATTGCACGAAGGGAGAACCGCAAACGTCAGGACGCTGGGAAGGCCGTGGCAGACAAGGTTTCCACCATTTTGAAGGGCTATCGGAAAATGATGGATGATTTCTCCGAGACCCTCAAAAATCCGGATTTTCAAGCTTCCATGGGGACCACCTCCGGCGTGATGCTCAAGATTTCGAGGATTGAAAAAGATCTCGCCATCGCTGAAACCGAGGTCACAGGGTATCTGAACATCAGCTCCGGAAAAGATGCCCGCACTGTCGGCGGTCTCGATCGTGGAGGGCTCTCGGAACGTTTGCAGAAGCGCTTACAGGCCGTAATCGGACTGTTAACCAAGTCGATCGAAGAGGCAACCAGCCCGATTCAGATACGCGTTTTCACCGGGATTCGGGGTAAAATTCAGGATTTCCGTCGCAGCTTTCTCGAACTCCAGGACATTCTTGAACGCCCGGAAAGCGAAAGAATGGAAGTCGACGATCTCGCGATCTCAATTCGAAAGGAGCTTTCCGTGCTTCACGGCCATGGGACTGCGCTAGCGAAAAAAGAAGCCGATTTTTTCTGGAAGAAGATAAACGCAACATCCAGCACCCTTTCCTTGCAGATCCGTGAAAACCAGTTCGCAAGCCGTGTTTTCCTTCTGCTGGCTCTGGTGTTCGGGAGTTCCTTTGTCATTGTTTTCCCCCGAAGAATAGGCAGCCCCCTAAAAAAACTCAACGAGTCCGTAAAGCATTTCACGCTTGGATCTGATTTCACCACGCAAGAACCTTCCGGCACAACTGAAGTGGACTCGCTGTCGGAAACCTTTTCCAATACCGCCCTCCGCCTTAACGCCCAGGCCGAACTGATCAAAAAAATTCTCGCCACATTGAAAAACATGGGCGAAATCTACAAAGAACTTTACATCCAGAATTCACAGGATTCAGATTCTTCCCTTGAGCCAAACAGCCTTTTGAATTCTGCAATAAATAAAATCCTGACCCTGATCCTTGAAAATGTTCCAAAGATCGATTTCATGAAGGTGATGCTGAAACGGGAAGCTCCGAAGGGAAGCTCCCATGAGTTCGTTTTCGTAAGAGTCGGAGACCCCTTGTTCAGCGAAAATTTCCAGAGTCATCCTGAATTTCCGGTGTATTGCAAGTCCGTCGCCTGGGAGCGCCAAGTGCGAGGCGAATTGAAGGAAGAGATCATCCCCTTCGGTGATGGCCTTTCAAGCCAACTCTTCGACTTCGCGCAACCCTACCCGGTCGACGATGGTCCCGATTACTACAAGGAAATTCACAAGTTCGACTCGGTCAGAGAGCTCTCCGACACCGCAAAGGGAAGTGCCGAGAAGGGTCTTCGCGGAAGCTTTTTTCGTGACGCCCATCTGATTCCGAATCGCCCGTTAGATCCGGGTGTGCCTCTGCCGCCAGATCATCCGATAGGAATCGTGATGGTCTATTCGACCGACCCGGAGGTACGCCTTTCAGGGAAGGACATTTCCATCATTCAGATCATGAAGGCCCAGATTGTTTCAGTTTTCGAAAATGACCTGTTCCTGAAAGAAAGTGAAAAAAAACGAAAGCAGGATTACCAGTTGTCTCTTGCCAGGGAAATCCAGGAAAACCTCCTGCCGCGAGATATTCCGATTGTTCCGGGGCTTTTGGTGAGCCGGGTGAGCAAATCCGCCGCCGATGTTGGCGGAGACTATTACGATTGCTTTCCGGTTGGCGATCGGAGGCTGGGCGTGGTCATCGCGGATGCCGCAGGGAAGAACGTACCCGCGGCAATTCTGATGACGGTTTTCAAGACCACTCTTTCAACGATGGCTAAGGAAACAATGCCTGCATCTGAGGTAATGACAAAGGCAAATGAGATCATCCTGAAAAACATCACCTCCGATCGATTTATTACCGCGATGTACGCTATAATCGATGCGGACTCCGGGGAGGTTGAGCTTTCAAGCGCAGGCCATAATCCTGCCCTTGTTGTCTCGGGCAGGGGTACCCACTTGACCATAACTGAAAGAAGCGTTCCCGGGATTCCTCTCGGCATTTCCGTTCTGAAATATCCATCAATCAGATTCCACCTCAATGCCGGAGATTTACTTTCTCTATACACCGATGGGGTCACCGAGGCACGCAACTCCGAAAGAGTGGAATTCGGAATGTCCGGACTGAAAAAGTTTCTTTCCGGCCCCCGGGGGCCTTCCCCCGCCACGGACTTATTGCGCGAGGTCGAAGATTTCGCCGGCGGAATGCCTCAGTTTGACGACATCACCGCCTTGACAATCGAATTTCGGGGAAAATCAAAGTGAAAACTGAATCAGATACCAATTCACGCCAATATTGGGATAGAACCTGGGCTCGCTTCCTTAAGCATCAAGGGATGATCGCCCCAGCGGCCAAGCTTATTCAGCACATGATTCCGCACGTGCCGAGAGGCGGCTGGATCCTGGATCTTGGGTGCGGCGAAGGCCGCAACACCATCTACATGAGCCGCATCGGTTTTCAGGGAGTGGGGCTCGACCTTTCCCCGAAGGCGATCAAGGTTCTAGCAAACAACCTTTTCGAAGAAGAGGCAAGGGGAGTCTGCATGGTCGGCGATGCTCGGGCGCTTCCGTTTGCCGTTGGGGCTTTTGACGGAATCCTGGCGCATCACCTTTTCGACCATCTGGATGCGAAGGGCTTCTCTCTTGCCATTGGCGAGGCTTTCAGGGTTCTCAAGCCCGGCGGGATTCTTCTCCTTACAATGGGAAATTTCGCCGCCCTCCGGGCCGATAAAAAAGTAGTCTTTCGGGATGACGGCTCCATCGTGTTCACCGAGGGCGCCAACAAGGGAATGCTGGTTCGCCATTTTGAAGATGTCGGACTGGAGAATCTTCCAGGGCAGGGCTGGCAGGTTCAGAAAGACGAACTGGCCCCCCGGGGAAGCAAAATACTTCTTTTGAAGCGCACCGGCGCGGCCCGAGCGGCCTGAATCATTCAGGATAACTTCTCAAAAAGAGGGGGCACGCCCTCTGGTCTTCACTCACGTTTCCCGAGAATTATCGAGCCGGAGCCGCTCAGGATCGCTTGTTGATCGGGGTGCCAGGGTCGGAGTCAGCCTTGGGGTTGTCAGCAGGGTCAGTGTCGGCACTGGCTTTGCCATCGGCGCAAGGGACGGCGCCAGGAACGGGGACGGGGTTTGAGGTGACGTCGCGGCCGATGCTAGTGTCGGAACCGGGTTCGGAACCGGGTTCGGAAGCAGATTCGGAAGCGGGTTCAGAACCGGATGGCGGGTTGATGGGTGTGATTTGGGTTGCTGGGGTGACCCGGTTTCGCCCGTTTTCCTTGGAATAGTAGAGAGCCACATCG
>MNYA01000181.1 GCA_001872985.1 bacterium CG2_30_54_10
AAATTTTGGCTCTTTTTGTTGGACTTTGGGAGCCACTTATTTTCTAGGTATCACAAACGCCAGAGTAGAGACAGTTTTTCGAAAAGTCAACCCGACTGGCCCCCGATCAGAAGGACAACCGGAGGAGGAGCGGGCGTGTACGAGTGATCCCCAGAGCCTCAATTTTGAAGTTCTTCCGGAAAGACGTTCCTCGGGCCAGTGTGAAAGAATCGGCTGAAATCGGAATCGATAGGTTGCCTTTGGGGCCGGAAAGGACAAGCTCGCCTCCGGGCTGAAAGCACTCGTTGAGTTGTTCGGGGAGCAGAGGGAGCCCTCCACGGTCGGAGTCGGTATCTAATGATGCGAACGAAAGCCCTGCTTCGGGCGTCTGATCGTTGCTTGGCTTTCCTGCGACCATTATCGCACGCGAGTGAACCTCCAGGGTAGGGTCAACAAAAACGATCTTTCCCAGACTGAAAAGGGCATCCTCGATGTTTTGTTTCACGCTTGGGGTAAGCGGTTGTTGGGAGCGGATCTTCTGCAAAAGGAAATTGGCGATGTCACCAAGATTCGCCTCAAGGACGGGGATCTCCTCGGCTTGCTCATCAGGATCCAGGTGCGAAAACCGATAGCACCTGGCGCGGGTTTCTTGACACATTGTGGAAAGAGTCGGCGAGCTTGTCTTCAGCCCCTCAACGATCTCATTCCAGAAATCTCTGATTTCGAGTAATACTTCGATCTTCTTGATTGGTCGCCCCGCCCATTCCTTCCTCTGGGTAAGCATGAGGAATCGGGGTTTTCCAGGATTGGGCGCCTCCTCGTCAGGAAACAGTTTGAACGTGGGCGAGGCGACCATCTCGATCAATTTGTCAATTGCTCCGACGGCTTTCGGCTCGACTTTCCAGGCCAGCGTCTGTGGTTCGGATGGAGTGGGGCCAGGGTTTCCGGACACCGAATTGGTTGAAACTTCCAATAGGGAAGCGGGAATTGCCGAGCTCGAAAATCTTTCCGGCATCCAGAAAAGCAGGAGGAAGAAAACCACAAGAAGGGTTGCCATAACGGCAACGCTCTTCCAGCCGGCCGATAAAAGCATCAGGATTCTGGATCCAAGATCATTTCCGAGGGAAAAAACCCGATGAGAAAGGTTCGAAATATGTATGGCTCCAATTAGCAGGAAGAACACCGGGACACTGACCAGCGAGGAAATGAAAATGGCATTGACCGGGAAAATCAGCGAGGCATCAAGACCCAGCCATCGATATAGCTGTCCGCAAACCATCATCAGCGCCATGTACATTCCGACAAGGAGGAATGACCCTGAAAGTCGGAACAGAGACCGCAACTTTTTCTGGCGGAACCAGAAATAAGCCAGAAGGGCAAAGCCGGCCAAGGAGACTAAACTGGTTGTGTTTCCCGAGTCTTGGGAAATCCAGAAGCCTAGAAAATAAAACAGATAAAGCACCGTTGCCACGGCCAGGTGGCTTCGAAGAAGCCTTCCCTCGTAGGATCCCGGAGAGAATCGCCGCGGACTGGCGATGAACAATAAGAGAAAAGCCCCTGCCAGGGAAATGGGAAAGATGATGAGCAGAACGTCCGCAAGTATCTGCAAATGGTTCGACAGCGCTCCTTTTCGTATGGATGCATGGAACCTGAGCGGTTGCGGAGCGGGGAAAGATAGAAGACGCTTGTAGAGATCGGTCGGGGAGATTCCAAAGCATTCGGCAATCTTCTTGAAAAGTGGAGCAACGATCGGAGCATCTGACTCCGGAGGTAGAATGACATCTTCGCCGATCGACCTTGAGCCGCTGGCTTCCCAGATGCGGAGGCGAACAGGGAAATTTCGTGGAACCGGAAAATTGAAGGGAATTCGCAGACCTTCGGATGCAGATTCCTGATAGTGGGTCGAAAAAAGCCGGTTCTTCACCCAGACCTCGAGATGAAAAGGGGAAAGCTTCGGCGGGGAAAAAGAGATATCCAGTTTGCGGTCTTTGCAATAAGCCAGAATAGTGCTTCGAGATGCGGCTGTTGAGTTTTCCCATGACATGCGATTGGCATTGTTGGCAAAAAAATGGAAAGGAAACGGCAGGCTTGGGTGGCTGAAGGCTTTCAGCCATGGAGCCAATGACCGGGCCATGCGGCCCAGCCCATGGATTCCGCTTTCTTCAATCGGAATCGCAATACTCGTAGAAATTTTCCCTGCCGAAAAGCTGAACTGATGGTCGCTTTTGGGAGAGTTTCCGGGGAGGCGAAACTCAATCCGGCCGATACCGTCGCCTGAGGTCGTCAGAACCCGGTTGGCGATCTCAAACCCCCCTGGTGGAAACATTCTTGCCCGAATCGGAAAATGCGCCATGAGCTTGCCGGAAACAAGATCCAGGGCGGCAATACTGAATTCGAGCGCGTCTCCGGGGAAAGCAGGGTGGTCCGGAGGCAAGACCAACACGGCAAGGGCCGGGTCAATCCGAATGTTGAACTTCGCAAGAGGCGAATCGAACATTCCTGGAAGATTGAGTGTTCCCTGAAATGGCCCCTCGGGGGTTCCAGGGGGAATGACGATCTGGGCCGAATAGCATCCGTCTTGAATTTGTACGACCGGAGAAGTGCAAATAACTTTTTTCTTCCCTGACGTTTCAGAAAGGGAAAAATTCAATGAGAACAAGGAAACCTGCTTATTGTCAGGAACAGGTCGCGGGTAAAAAACGATTTCCTGTGTCTCGCCTGCTTTCCAGCCTCCTGGGAGGGAAACGGTGATTTCCAGGGCGGGGATGTTTTCCGACAATCGCAGGATGAAATACGAATACCCCGCGAAAAAGAGGAACAGCCCCCCGACCAGAAAAACAAGCATCCATCGGTGTTGCATAGTAAAAGCCTTATCCCGGCCTCATGTTGAAAAAACAGGCGGAGAACGCCTTGAAAAACGTATTCAGGCTATCATTCGCTTCAATCCCCTGTCAACCGAGAGGGGACTTGCAGAATTCGGTATTGTTCACTTGCAGAATTCGGGTATAATGGCGCTGTGGAATCGGAATGCATCACCGTCGTGCTTGAACGCATAACTTTCGCTAACCCGCAGAATGGATACTCGGTTTTGCGTGCCTCCTGCCGCGGGCATCCCAACGGCGTGGTGGTGGTTGGGGTATTCGCGAATGTCCACCCAGGCGAAGAACTCAGGATTTACGGCACATGGACCTGTCACCCTCAGTTCGGGGTACAATTCCATGCTTTTCGATACTCGGTTCTCAAACCCGCGACCCTTCGGGGAATCGAAAAATACCTGGGTTCCGGTTTGATCAAAGGAATTGGACCCGTCACAGCCAAACGCCTGGTGGCAGCGTTCGGGGCCGATACGCTTGATGTGATCGAGAAGGATTCCGACCGTCTGAAGACCTGCCCGGGAATAGGTCAGGGTCGCCTGGAGATGATTAAAGCCGGATGGGCGCAGCAAAAAGCCGTTCAGGACGTAATGATTTTCCTTCAGGGCCATGGGATATCTCCTGCCTACGCGGTTCGTATTTTCAAGTCACTTGGGGACAACGCGACGAGATTGGTGGCTGAAGACCCCTACATCCTCGCCTATGAGATCAACGGCATCGGGTTCAAAACAGCCGACAAAATCGCCGCCGAGTTCGGGATCACAGGAACCGATCCACGCCGCGTCAAAGCCGGGTTGATGTTTCTTCTTTCGTCGGCGCTCAACGAGGGGCATCTTTTTCTTCCCCAAGAAGAACTGACGGCAAAAGCCAAGGAAATCATGCAGTTTGATGATGCTGAGACGGTCGGAAAAGCCATTGATGCATTGATCACAGATGAACGAATGATTTTAAGGGTCTGGGAGGGCCGCCGTCTGCTCTACCTCCCCAGGTCGTTCAACGAGGAACAGGGTGCGGCTAACCGACTTGCCGAATTTTTGCAAAAAAAAGCGGCGGTACCGCGGGATCGTCTGCTGACGGCCATAAACAGCGCAATGGCGGATGGCCAGATCAGCTTGACGGAGCAGCAGTCTCTTGCGATCGAACTTTCGTTGAAAGAGCGGTTTCTGTTGATAACCGGCGGCCCCGGCACCGGGAAAACCACCACACTGAAAGCGCTGGTGGACGCCCACGTGGCACTCGGCAGGCATGTTGCGCTCGCCAGCCCGACCGGCCGTGCGGCCAAGCGGCTTTCGGAGGTGACCGGGCGCGAGGCGCGGACTATCCACCGTCTGCTTGAGTTTTCGCCCGCCGAGAAAGGGTTCAGGCATAAGCCGGGAAACCCGGTGCCATGTGATACTCTTGTGGTGGACGAAGGCTCCATGATCGATATGGGTCTTTTTCATTCCCTCATCCGGGCATTGCCTTCGTCCGCTAGTTTCGTTCTTGTCGGGGATCCCGATCAGTTGCCTTCGGTCGGCCCCGGTCTTGTCTTGCAGCACCTGATAGCTTCCGGGGTGGTTCCTGTGGTGCGTCTGGAAACAATCTTCCGCCAGGCTGAAGCCTCCGCGATAATCACCAATGCGCATCGGATCAATCGGGGAGAAATGCCATTCCTGCAGCCCCCCGACGGAAAAACCAAGACCGATTGCTATTTCCTTGATGCCCCGGAGCCCGAGAAAGCTCTTTCTTTGTTGAAGAACGTCGTTTCGGTAAGCCTTCCGAGAAAGTTCGGGTACGATCCAATCGCCGATATTCAAGTGCTGACCCCGATGAATAAGGGCTCTCTGGGCGCTTCAAACCTGAACGACGTTTTGCAGGAAACCCTCAATCCGCCATCCCCGGAAAAGGCCGAGTTCAAGCACATGCACAGGGTTTTCCGGGTTGGGGACAAGGTCATCCAGTTGCGCAATAATTACGACCTGGATGTTTTCAATGGTGATATCGGGTTGATCCGCGCCATTGAACCCGAGGATCAGGAGATCGTCATCGAGTTTCCTCCCGGCGACCGAAAGGTTTATCAGCCCACCGACCTCCTGGATCTGGCCCTTGCCTACGCGATAACCCTTCACAAATCCCAGGGAAGTGAGTATCCGGCGGCGATCGTGGTTCTCACGACCCAGCATTACGTAATGCTTCAGCGCAACCTGCTTTACACCGGGGTGACAAGGGCGCGGAAAACGATGGTCATTCTCGGCACACGCAAGGCAGTGGCGATAGCGGTAAAAAACGCCCGTACCCGGCAACGGAACACGATTTTCCGCTATCTTCTCGAAGAAAAGGTGCGTGCCCTCAGTGCAGAATGAAAGAGGTAAGCATGCAGGCGATCCAAAGAAGGCACGAGAGGAAAGTCAGACCCTGGGCGGAACTGTAGATCGAGAATTTCTGCTGGGCTATGCTCGAAACGACGAACACGTTTCTCAACAAGGATTCCCTGAAGCTTTTGGCGTCTTGGGTGACGAATTCGTTGATGTAGCCTTCGGGTGTGTTGGTTTCGAGGATGTCCTGGTAATAGACGAGGCTCAGAGTCCTGGGGTCGTCGTCCTGGGGAACGCGTTTCGTCGTAATGACGCTCATCGCGAGAAGTATGGAGAGCACGCAGGCGATGATGAACGCCACAAAGATCCCGAAGCCAAGCCCGCTAAGCTTTTGCAGGGTACCAAGAAATGGAGTGATGGCGGCAAGAAAGATGGAGTTGATGAGCAGAAGCGCATTCGCCTTGCTATCGGCGAACTGGATAAGGTTCTGGTTGTAGTTGAGAATCGAGAAAGCCACCTCGATTTCCTTGACAACCGGCATTTCTTCGCGATTACGGCGGTCTAAAAACATGGCACACCTCATTCTTGCCGATATTCGGGAGATCCCTTAGCATCAGCGTCTCCCGCGAAATCACTATAATTCATCTTGCCGTCAGGAACAAGGATTTCCCAAGATTTTCCTGGATTTTCCGAGATCTTTGAAAAAAAGACATTTCAGCATGCTGACTGACAGTCGGCAAAACCTGCTTTCGTCATGCCCGCGGAGGGGGCATCCAGGCTTTCTGAATTCCCGCCTTCGCGGGAATGACGGAGAAAAAATCTGTCGAGATTCTACGGTGTCGAAAAAAAACAACTTTTTTCGTAAGAGTTTAGCGGTTTGAAATAAGAAAGACGAAGAAAGCTGGGGAAACGAAAAAATAGAAAAAAGGAAAGGATTTTTTTGCCGCAGATAAACGCGGATTAACGCAGATCTGGAGGGGAAGGAAAGAAAGCAAGAGTTTAGTAGTTTGGGAAAATTGAAGAAAAGGTGAATGGGAGAAAATGGAGAATGGGAGAAAAAAATTGGTTTCCTCAAGCAACAGAACCGAAAACTCCGCGATGGCAAAGATCTGCTGCT
>MNYA01000059.1 GCA_001872985.1 bacterium CG2_30_54_10
CTCACATTCGTTCGGAATGACAAACGATGCTGTCATTTCGACCAAAGGGAGAAACCTCTTGCGCCAGAAATCATTGAGTTTCCCCGAATTATTGAGTAGGTAACATGCATCATGCATCATGCTTCATGCCTCATGCATCATGTTTCACGCTTGAGGCAAATGAGGGAAATGTCATCGGAAGCGGGCATTCCGGCCGTGAAAGAGTCGAACTTTCCGAACAAAAGATCGACCACCTTATGAGGGTTAAAGTGCGCCACCTCAAGGAACCATTCCTTCGAACGCTCGTATCCTACCGCTTGCCCGCCCGCATCCACCGCTTCGACAAGACCATCGGTGTAGAGAAGAAGAGCGTCTCCCGGGTCCATGCGCTCGTTTAATACTTCATACTCCGCCCGACGCCTGATCCCCAATGGGAAGGACGGTTGTTCGAGAAGCTGTACCCCTCCGTATCTGGACCGGAAAAGTATCGGGAAGTTGTGCCCCGCGTTGGCGAATTCAAGCCGGTGTTTGATCGTGTCGATGGTGAACAGGAAAAGGGTCATCATTTTTTTCGACTTGACGTTGGCAAGAAGAAAACGGTTGAAAGAATGTAGCAGCTCCTTGATTCCACGCGCCGCGTTGTCGGGGTTCGCGAATGTGCTTTTCGCCATTCCCATGACCAGGGCCGCCGAAACACCATGACCGGAGACATCCCCGACCAGGCCCAGTATGCGATCTTCCCCAATCAGGAAATAATCGAAATAGTCGCCGCCGATATCGGTCATCGACCGGCTCTTTCCCCAGATCCGGTAGCCGTTCGCGGCTACCGGTTGTGCGGGAAACAGGCTTTCCTGAACGATCCGGGCGACTTGAAGGTCTTTCATGCCCTCCATGACATCGTTCATCAACAACGACAACTCGCCCAGTTCGTCGTTTCCGTGGATAGGTATCTGAAACCGGAAATCGCGGGCCTCGATCGACTTCACTCCGGAAGTGAGATCCGCGATGGGGCGCAGGAACTGGTCGGAAAGCAAAAGCCCGATGAAGCACGATGAAACCAGCACCATGCCTGCGATTCCGAGAAGGATCATCCATAGGGTGTTGAGCCGTTCCTTTACCGATTCAAATGAGGAGTTGGCGATCACCACGAAATGCAGGATGTTCGAACCGCGACAGGCATACCAGAATTCCTCGGTTGTACCAGACGCCAAAATCATCCGAGCCGAACTGTGGGTCGCCCAGACTTCTTTCGAGATCCGATCGATCTTCTCATTGTTTTCCGGGGTGGTGATGACTTTTCCGAGAAAGCCGGCTTCACCGACTGCGTTTATCGACCACGAAATGTCGGGCTGCCGCATCAGATCTTTTACGTATTTGCTTATGTATTTCCGCTCGAAACGGCCCCGGTGAATGAGTGCCAGCAGAGCCTGGGATGCATGCCCCTCGCGGTTGTAGAGAGCATCGAATAGAACGAAGGAGCTTTCCGCTCCCAGGGTAAGGGACATGAACCGCCCCATGTTCCGGCAGATCAGCTCCAGGTCAAAGCTTCCGCCGCCCCCGCCGCCCACAAGAGTAGTCAGGAGGTCTTCGGTGGCCTCGACCAACAGCGCGCCGGAGTCAATCTTGAGTGACTTGTTAAGCCGAGCCAGAAGCTCTTTCCCAAAGGCCAGCATGAACTTCGTCTGACGATCGTTGTTCGACGTTGAGTAGCGATCGAAAATGTAACTGGCCTTTCCGGCCGGGTCGATTATGTAAACGGAATCAATGTGCTCGTCGCTTTCGAACTTTTTGAACAGCTTTCTCTGTGCCTCAAGGTTGTCGAGCCTTCGGGCTTTCTTGATGATATTTTCGACACTTGTCTCGACTTGGGTGATTTCAGACGGAAAACGGTCATCGAACTCCCGCAGCTTGTCGCGAATGCGGTTTTCGAGGTTCTGTTGGAGGACATAACCGTGGTCCTTGATAGCGTAATAACCGCCGATCAGGAGCACCAGAGAGGGGGTGCCGATCGCGAAGAGAAACAACGCGGTAAGCTTCGCGGGAATGCGCCCGCCGAAGCTTTCCCCTTTCGTGAAAAGCCGCCAGGGGACCCAGATCAGCCAGGCCAGGGTGACTGCGTGGATGAATAAAAGAAAAACTGATGGGAAAAAATGGGGGAATGGCGAAAGGGCAAGGATCAGGCCTCCCCGTTGTCGCGGGAAATAGCTTCCGTGAAAATAACTTCCCTGGAAATGTCGTTGATAACTGGACATGGCGCGTAGCATGCTCGATCGAAGCTCGCCCATCCGGTCGAGATATCTGGGAAAGGGTTTGACCGGCCGCGTGCCGAAATCGATCATGCCGGTTTTTGTGCGGCGGAGCCGACGGTTTACCCAACTGATGGAACCCCGCAATGCACGACCCCGCCTGAATTTCTCGGGGTGCAGCACGGCGAAAAAGCCCGAAGGGCTTCCAGATGCTGTTCCATCCGGTTCATTCCAGACCAGGAACCCTTCGCGATCCCGCTCCGCCAGCTTGACCAGCGTGCCTGAGTTCTTTACCGCGGTTAGAACGGTCGGCATGTTCAAGATCGATTGCAGAATTCCCATGTCCCCGCGCTCGTATTTTCCGGTTTGTTTATAGGAAATCAGCGCCGACAAGGCTTTCTCCAGGGCGCGGCGCGGATATCGATCCGAGCTGAGCTCCGGAATAATTTTCCCGGACTGAGTGAAGATGTAAAGTTCGAAGACCCCGGGAAAAAGCTTTTTAAGCCGGGAAATCTGCTCGCGCCGCTTTTCGGGCCGTTCGGCGGCTTTGATTGCTTCAATAGCCTTGATGCTTCGCAGGATCGATCGACTGACCATTCCCGCCTCGCTGTCTGCCTGGCTCAGCTTCGCAAGAAGCCGCTCCTGTTTCAGTCGCTCCTGCTGTATTTTTTGGTCAACCTGGAGTTTCTCGACATTCCAGAGCGAGACTTGAAGCGTCAGAGCCGGGAAGACCGCAAAGATTGCGATGCTCAGCAGTTTGCGGAAGACCGAAAGCAGCCCCCAACCGACGCTGGCGCCGGAGAAAGATGTGGTGGCGTTCTCATCCATGGAAATGTATTATACCATTTTCGAACACCTGAAGAGGAGGGCTGCGAATGACCCGGATCTCCTGGCGTATCATGATTGCGCTTCTGCTGATGCCTTTTTTCTCACATCCGAGTTTTTCCGCGGTCGACTGGCGCTCGGAAGTGCTGTATTTCGTCCTACTCGACCGCTTCTGCGACGGGGATTCAGCCAACGACTTCCAGGTCGATGAACACGATCCAAAGGGATTTCACGGAGGTGACCTGAAAGGCTTGCAGGCCAAACTCGATTATCTGCAAAAATTGGGGGTGACAGCGATCTGGTTGAGCCCGATCTTCCGAAACCGGCCTTTCAAATTCTTCGGTCAACAGCCCTACCACGGTTACTGGATCTGGGATTTCTTCTCGGTCGATCCGCGGTTCGGTACGATGGATGACCTCAAGGCTTTGTCCGCTGAAATACATCGCCGTGGAATGAAGCTCGTTCTGGACTTCGTCGTCAACCATGCCGACTACAACGCCCCGCTCGCAGCCCATTTTCCCCACTGGTTTCATGAAACAGGAAATATCGAAAACTGGGAAGACCAAAGCGAGCGTGAAACCCATCGGATTTTCGGCCTTCCCGATTTCGCCTCCGAGAAACCGGTTGTGAAATCGCTTTTTCAGGCCGTCGCCTGCCACTGGATCACGGTAATTTCCCCCGACGGATTCAGACTCGATGCGGTGAAGCACGTCCCGGTCGATTTTTGGAATGACTTCAACCACCGTATTTCGGCTCGTCATGGCCATGAGTTCCTTTTGCTGGGTGAAATGCTTGACGGTGATCCCAAGGTTATCGGTCGTGTCGCACGAGATGGCGCTTTTAATTCACTCTTCGATTACCCGCTCTATTACACTCTTCTCGAGGTTATCGCCGGCCGGGGCGATTGCAGGAAGCTGGGAACCCGCCTGTATGAAGACCGCCGTTATCCCGACCCCAATCTAATGGCGACCTTTCTTGACAACCACGATCTCGACCGCTTCCTCACTAGCTGCGGGGGTAACCGCAACCGGTACAGGCTGGCTCTGGGGCTTCTTTTCACCCTCCGCGGGATTCCAACCCTGACGTACGGCGACGAGTCAGGGCTTGAAGGCCGTGTTCAGTCTGATGCGGCGAACCGGGGTGATATGCGCTTCGGGGCAGACCCGGATCTTGCAAGCTGGGTGGCTGACCTTGCCCATCTGAGGCGCGAGAATCCCTCTCTTGCAAAGGGCATTCAGATCAATCTCGCGATGGGGCCAAATCATTACGCCTTCGCCAGGATCCTGGAAGACGAGGTTGCCGTAGTGGCGCTCAACAACGCGACTCGCACCGCGCATCTCGTCCTGCCGTGCGGGCGGCTTTTTCCTGAACGGGCGCGATACCCGCAACGGGACCCGAAACGGTGTGACTCTTGCGTTGCCGAGGTTTGGGGAGACAAGTTGGAAGTTGATATTCCTCCCGAACATCTTGCGATTTTCATCAACTGGGGGCCGTCAGAGCCTCGAAAAGCAGCATTCCGGCTGGCTCTAGCCCTGCGATCGGATCCTGAAGGGGCCGGGTTGGTTCCGGTCACGTTTCATCTCCGGGAGGCGGGAATCCCTTCCAACGCCGTTCCTCGCGTCATTGGAGGCTTAAAACAACTTGGCGACTGGGATCCAAACGCCGTTCTCCCTGAGATGACTCGTGTTTCCCCTGGCGCCTGGCGTGTCACCCTCTGGCTGCCAAAATACGCCGCCTTTGAGTACAAATTCTGCTACAAAACCGCATCAGAAACGATCTGGTATCCGGAAAATAACCTCTTCGGCCAGACCACCGACCGACCACCGCAACTGCCGAAATCGCTCGCGCGATAATGGTGATTTGTATCTGCTCAAAAAGAAGGGGCATTAGCTGATTCTCAACATAAAGCGAGATTCCTTACATTCGTTCGGAATGACAAACGATGCTGTCATTTCGACCGAAGGGAGAAATCTCTTGCGCCAGGAATCATTGAGTTCCCCCGAATTATTGAGTAGATACGGCAAAACCTACTTGCTAAAGCTCAATTAGCCCTTTTTGGTAATTGAAGAAGTGTCTGGAATCGCGCTTCGCCTGAGATCTACCATGGCATCACGCAGCGCGGCGATTTCACCGGGATTAACGCTTCTATAGAGTTCCAGGGCCTCGGTTCCTGAGACCAGCACAAGGAGGTGAAGGTTTTCGCCCTTCTCGCCGGATGATTCACTTACAAGAGTATTCGTCCATTCGCCGAGGGCGCGGCTGATTGAGACGGGTGGATCGCGGAGATTGTGCTCGATCACGACACGATCGCCTTCGATCCGGGCAAGGAATGCCTGAAAAATCAGCGCTCGGCCCATCCAACTGAAGAATGCGAAAAACCCCAGGCAGAAAAGCCATTCCGGGTATTGTTTTAACTGGAAGCCGTTGAATCGGAAGAAAAGCACAGGAATTGCGACCGCACTCATGACGAGGAACAAGCCGAAAACTATCTCCCAGACCGGGTGATAATTGAACCCGACCAGCCTGGATTGGGAAGAAACCCAACGAATCAATCGCCCCTCCTTTCGTTTCCCTTATTTTTTGCTTTCGGCCGGTTTCTTCTTCATGAAACCGGTTTCGGCCAATTCTTTATCTCTCAATTCTTTTTCTTCCGCCATACGTACTTTACGAGCCGCGTCTTCAACCATCTCTTCAAATCGTTTTTTATCAATGGATTTCATCAAGGCGGCCTCAGGGGAGATCACTTTGGACTTCACGAGAGCTCTTAGGGAATCATCCATTGAGACCATCCCATCTTTGGAGCTTGTTTGTATCAATCCGTTCAGTTTCGTGCTGTCGCCGGTGCGGATAATTCCGGGTAGGGCAGAAGTGAAAAGAAGTATTTCAAAAGCAGCTACCCGTCCGGTTCCGTCGATGGTTCGAAGAAGATTTTGAGAAACAACTCCATGCAGGGAGCTGGCCAAAACCGATCGAATCTGATTCTTTTTCTTGGCGGGGAAAACGTCAATAATTCGATCGATGGTTTTC
>MNYA01000049.1 GCA_001872985.1 bacterium CG2_30_54_10
GCTGACCTCGGGAAGATCGAGGCCTTCCCGGAGGAGGTTAATTCCGACAAGGACGGAGAATACCCCCATCCTAAGGTCGCGAAGGATCTCTATCCGCTCGATTGTGTCGATCTCATCGTGCAGGTACCGGGCTGGAATATCCATCTGGTTCAGGTATGCGGCCAATTCCTGAGTCATCCGCTTGGTCAGGGTGGTGACCAGGACGCGCTCCCCTCTTTCCATGCGTTCGCGAATTCGTGAAATCAGATGATCGATCTGGCCTGGGGTCGGAACCACGGAAATTCTAGGATCCAAAAGGCCGGTCGGACGGATCATCTGTTCGACGATGCCGGCGCCCGAGTGTTCGAGTTCCCAGGGGCCGGGAGTAGCTGAAACGAAGAGCAGAGGCCGCTTTCGTGCCAGGAACTCCTCAAAGGTCAGAGGCCGGTTGTCCAGGGCCGAAGGCAGTCTGAAGCCGTAATCCACGAGCGTTTGCTTCCGGCTTCGGTCGCCCAGGCTCATTCCCTTCAATTGCGGAAGGGTCATGTGCGATTCGTCCAGGATAATCAGGCAGTCCTTAGGAAGGTAATCGATCAGGGTGTCGGGGGCTTCGCCTGCCTTGCGTCCTGCAAGATGCCTCGAATAGTTTTCGATGCCTTTGCATGAACCTGTTTCCCTGATCATTTCAAGGTCATACCGGGTCCGCTCGGAAATCCGCTGCGCTTCGATAAGCTTTTTGTTGTCCTCGAAATACTTCACCCGTTCGGTCATCTCTGATTCGATCAATGAAAGCGCGGTTTCGCGTTTATCTTTTGGAGTCACATAATGCTGAGCGGGAAAGATGTCTACCGCTTCGAGGCTCGCGATCATCTCGCCAGTGAGCGGATCGAACCTTTCAATTCGTTCGATCTCATCACCGAAGTATTTGACCCTGATAGCCTGTTCGCTCGATGCGGGGAAAATATCAACCGTTTCGCCGCGGGCTCTGAATCGCGACCGGTGAAAATCCATGTCGTTTCTGGAATACTGGATCTCGGTAAGCTCACGCACCAGTTTCTGGCGTGGCAAGATGCTTCCCAGTTTCAACGAGATCTTCATTCCGGCATAATCATTCGGGGAACCCAACCCGTAAATGCAACTAACGGATGCAACGATCAGGACGTCGCGCCGCGTAAACAGTGAGGACGTCGCTGAATGACGGAACCGGTCTATCTCTTGATTGATATCCGAATCTTTTTCGATATACTGGTCGCTGCCCGGAAGGTAGGCTTCAGGTTGGTAATAATCGTAATAACTTACGAAATACTCCACCGAGTTTGCCGGGAAGAAATCCTTGAACTCGCTGTATAGCTGGGCTGCAAGGGTCTTGTTGTGGGTAATTACCAGAACGGGTTTGTTCATCCGCGCAACGATGTTGGCCATCGTGAATGTCTTGCCGGAGCCGGTGACCCCAAGAAGGGTGTTGAACCTTTCTCCCTGGTTTAGCCAGCCCACCAGCTTTTCAACTGCCTGGGGCTGATCGCCCCTCATCTGGAACGGGCTTCTCAGGTCGAAACTATCGCCTTGCTTCTCGGTCATGAGGGTGAGTATAATACACAAAATGAAATTATACATCGTCGCCGACATGGAAGGGGTCGCCGGGGTCGTTTCCTCAGATGAAATAGGAGGCCCTCCGACCTGGGATTTCGAACAAGCCCGCCGTCAGTTCACCAGCGAGGTTGTGGCTGTCTGTCAGGGCGCTCTCGAAGCCGGAGTCGAGGAGGTCTACGTCAACGACTTCCATGGTAACGGTCGCAATCTGATGTACGACCAGCTTCCTTCCCAGACAATGATCATTCGTGGCGGGTTCCGAAGGACAAGCGGGTTCGACCTGCTCGACCGGTCCTTCGGCGGGCTCGTTCTGCTCGGGGCGCATGCCCGCTCAGGATCGGCAATCGGCCTTATTCCCCACACGTATTCGAACAAGCTCCAGTTCGAGATTTTCGGCCAGCCGGTCGGTGAATTCGATCTTCTGGCACTCATTGCCGGGGAAATGAAGGTTCCGACCATCCTGATATCCGGAGATGATAAGACCGTCGAACAGGCTTCCACCAACCTTCCATCCACAATCGGGGTGGTAACCAAGTGGGCACTGGGCACCAGGGGGGCAATGTGCATTCATCCCGGGCAGGTGCTCGTTCTGCTGAAAGAAGAGATCGCACGCGCAGTGAAGAATGTCGCAAGTATCGAGCCCCCCGCGATCACCCCTCCCATCAACCTTACTATCAAGCCGACAGATCTTTCTATCGGAGAAAACCTCAATTGGATTCCCAGACTGAAAGCCCTCCCGAACGGAAGTTTCGAGTTCGTCGGCGAGAGCATGGTGGAAATCGCCAACATGATCTATGGGGTGACACTTCTTACTTCCGCCAAAGCCTGATCTGAACGAAACCTGCTTTGAATAAAAAATCGCATATTAATTTTGCGATTTTATCAGTTTGGTTTTCGGTATCTGCTCAAAAAGAAGGGGCATTAGCTGATTCTCAACATAAAGCGAGATTCCTCACATTCGTTCGGAATGACAAACGATGCTGTCATTTCGACCGCAGGGAGAAATCTCTTGGCCACGAATCATTGAGTTTCCCCGAATTATTGAGGAGATACGATTTCCGCTTGCAGCAGGCTTTTCCCCCAAACCCTGCTTCCCACTCCATGCTACCCGCTTCCTACTCCCTACTCCCTAACTTTTCTCGACTCCCAGAAGCTTCATCTTTCGTTGAAGAGTGCGGCGCGAGATATCGAGCATCCGCGCGGTAAGAGAAACATTCTGATTGTTGTTGTCGAGCGCCCGTCTGAGGATTTCTCTTTCGGCGCTCATGAGCTGCTCATCGAGGCTTCCGCTTCCGATTCCTCCTTCTCCGACCGAGTGAGCTTGGCGCGTTTCGAGAAAATGGGACGGAAGATGGCTGGGAAGGACAACCCGGTCGGCGAAGACCACCGCGCGTTTGAGGACATTTTCGAGCTCGCGGATATTACCGGGCCAGTTGTAGCCGAAAAGAAGTTGTTTGGCGTTTTGATCGAGCGTGGGAACGGGTTTGTGGTTTTCTCGGGCGAATTTGTCGAGAAAATGGTCGACCAGGAGCGGAAGATCGCCCTGCCTCTCACGAAGCGGAGGGAGCGTGATCGTCATCTCGTTGACCCTGTAATAAAGATCGTGTCGGAAGATGCCTTCCCTGACTAGGGTTGCCAGATCACGATTGGTCGCGGCAATGACGCGGATGTCGACGTCAATAGGCTTGATGCCTCCGACGCGACGGATCTTGTGTTCCTGCAACACTCTCAGCAGCTTGACTTGGAAGTTCAATGAGGTTTCTGAAATCTCGTCGAGGAAAATGGTTCCACGGTTCGCGATCTCGAAAAACCCGCTCTTCTGGCCAATTGCGCCTGTGAATGCACCCTTTTCGTGGCCGAACAGTTCGCTTTCAATTATTGAATCCGGCAACGCACCGCAATTCACCGGAATGAAGTTTTGCTGAGATCTCGTGGAACGCGCATGAATGGCGTGCGCAACAAGCTCCTTGCCGGTGCCGCTTTCGCCCTGGATGAGCACCGAGAGGTTGCTTCCGCTGATCTTCTCGATGCACCCGAACATGGACTGCATCTTGTCTGACTGACCTATGATCCCCATGAAAAGCGGCCCGGCTGAGCTCGAACAAGGTGAGACATTTTTTCCGCCGGCTACCTCGAAAACATTGATCGGGGAAAACTCGAAAATGACTTTATTTGAAATCTTCTGGATCCAGTGGGGGAGGATGGAAGCAAGATCCCGGATCTCGGCTTCGCGCAACCCGAGACGGGCTCCTTCTTTCCGGATGAAGGCGGTGACTTTCTCAGGGGACATTTCGAGAAGGGATTCGATGTTTATTTCCATCAGACGGTTGAGAAGGTTGAGATAACCAAGATACTTTTCTTGCGTCTCTTCGCCTGCCGCATCTCCGATGCCGATGTCGCGAAGGACCTGCGCTCGCATTGAGGGGGGCATCGCCATGGAGAAGTTGACTTCTTGCTTTTTACGAACTCCGCTTTTCCATTGTTCGAAAAGCCGGTCGAGATCTGGTACTTCCCGGGGGGAGATCTCCGAGAAGAACTGGGTGGCGATATCCTTGAGCCGCCTGAGACCTTCCATTCAGGTCACTCGCCCACCTTTCCGCGGTTCTCCATTTTTTTGGGGGCAGCCAGAAGATCGGGTGCAACTGCCCGTTTCAAACCACGTAGAAAATGGATCGAGGTTTTGTCGCCCGGCTTGGCCTTCAGGGCTTCAAGATAGGCATCTCCCGCCGCTTGGTACTCTTTGGCCTCGTTGTGGATTCGGCCAACCCATTGCCAGGCGTCAGCGTTCATGGGGTTCATCCGTGTGGCTTCCTGGAACTTTTCCAGGGCTGCGGCTTTATTTCCCTGGGCAAAGAACAGATAACCCCACTTCCTAAGAGCTTCAGAACAGAACACCTGGATCGCGGCTTTTTTCGGGGTGTCGGGGAATTCCTTCAAGTAGTCTTTCCAGGCATGCACTTCCTGGGCAGTGGATCCCATCTGCCGTAGAATTTTCGCTTTTCTGAAAAGATAGGTTCTCTTGTTCGCCGGATCACTCTTGACCAGGAAATCCAGCTTGCCGCGCTCCCGGTCTAGCTGCGCCATATCACTTTGGCCTAGTTTCAGGTCTTCTCTGACACCAGAAGCTATGGTTGAAAGGACTCTCATCTGCGCCAGAGGCTCGAAACAGGTCTGGCAATAATCGGCGCTTACCGGGTTTTGATTTCCGCAGGCAAAGCATTGATTGAGAACCCGATTGCACTTTTTGCAGGCCAGGTCGGTGAGCTTGGCCACCGTTCCGCAGTCGGGACATGCATTTTTCAACGCAATAGCGGTACCGGCGATCGTGATAAGGAAACACAGCGTAAATAAAAAAGCGGTTCGTTTGTTCATTTCTTTCCTCGCATGCTGGGTTGTGAAACGCAGAACCAATCTTAGGCTAGGAAAAGCAGGCTGTCAACCGAGGTTCGGAGCGAACAAATCCCATAGCGTAAGATTGGAGGTGGGCGCCAGATTGGCCAACTGGGCCGCTTTTTGACTGAGAAGAATCTTTCGGGGTTGCAGGCTTCCGATTGCTCCCAACAAGGGAACGATTGCATCTTTGTCCGCCTCACTCCGTTCTTTGCGGAAAACGTACCATTCCCGGCCGTCGAAACAAGCGGTGTACACGCGGTCATGAACCTTTATTCGATGCAGGGTCGGAGGAGAAAAGCTGAACACCTTGTAAGAAGCGGCAAGAAAAGCCCGAACCAGAACGAAACGCGGCGGAATCGGCGGTCCCAGGAATGTCAGGAATGTTTCCTTTTCTAGCTCTTCGAGCGAAGCCCGAATCGTGGTGATTTCCGAACCATGCTTGGGATCGGCATCTCCCGACTGAACCCATGAATAGAACCGGTCTCGTTTCATGCCCACCGACTCGAGATCGGCAAGAACCTCGTCGGTGTCGGCAAAAAAAAGGAGACCCCCGTAGTTTCGCTTCCTGGCAGCTTCGAGAAGCCCCGAATACAGTTTCCGAACGATCTTCGGATGCCGGTAATCGGGATGTACCCGCCACTTTACGACACAGCCCGACGATTCCGGCCCGGGAATCAGATCCGCGTATCCCAAAATCGTGCGTTGAAATGCAATTACCCATGATGAGCCAGGAGTCCGGGAAACAATCTTGTTATGCATTCTGCATGTGTCGGAGTCATCCAACCATTCACCCTCGAGGAGCTCCCGGCACCGCTGCATGTCGACGACGGACTCGGGATCTTCCTCGTATGAGAATGGCCGGAAATCGACCCTTCGAAACAATTCGTTCATCGCATCGAACCTCAATTAGATAACCGTAGATCGTATGGTCAAGTCAAGAAAAAAAAGGTTTTTCTGGATTTTGGATACTTTTAGGAAAGGGCCAGGTAACTTCTCAATAATTCGGGGTAACAAGTAGACGCGGCATCTTGCCGCGTGGTTTTCAAGCGGCTGGAAGCCGCTTCTACTTTTTTTCTTCCCATCTTTTTGAGATGTTACAGGGCCAGCAACTAAAGGGAAAAACTGGATCTTCAACTCCCGAACGGCGAGAAAGCGGTTGTTTCCTGCATTGCGGAAGTCGATCACCCGGGCCAGCGCGTGTTTT
>MNYA01000112.1 GCA_001872985.1 bacterium CG2_30_54_10
TCGGGAGTTCGAACAGACCGGCCGCGACCCGGCCCTCGAACTGACCCTTCCCCGCCTCGAGGAAATTTATCGCGAATCATCCAAGGCTTGCGCCATACAGCCTGAAGCGGCTGCCGCCTGCCATGAAATCCTCGTTCGCCTGCAGAACGGCGACTGCGCCCTTCTAAAAGATTGGCAGACCATCACCCGTCTTTCGATGCGCGAAGTCTACCGAATCTACGGAGAACTCGGAGTTCTTTTGAATTCCGAAGATGAGGCCGGGGAAAGTCATTACCGTGACCGGCTGGCCGAAACCGTGGCGGAGATAGATCGCCAGGGTCGCCTGGTCGAGTCTCGTGGCGCCCGCTGCGTTTTCCTTCAGCATTTCAAGGCAAAGGATGGAAGCCCGCTTCCGGTTATCGTGCAGAAAACCGACGGTGGGTTCAACTACGAAACTTTCGACCTCGCCGCCATCTTGTACAGAATTCAGAAGCTTGGTGCGGATCGCGTCATCTATGTTACGGATGCCCGTCAGGCGTTGCATTTCGCGCAGGTCTTCGAGGTTGCGCATATCTGCGGCTGGACCAAGAAGGGCGAATCCACCGTTACGCTGGAACACGTTCCGTTCGGAAGCGTTCTCGGCGAAGACAACAAACCCCTCAAAACCCGGAGTGGTGAAAACATCAAGCTTTCCGACCTTCTATTGGAAGCCGTCGAGCGTGCCTACGCGGTAGTCCAGGAAAAGAATGCCGAACTTTCCGAAGAGAAAAAGAGGGCGGTCGCCCGGATGATCGGGATCGGGGCAATAAAATATGCCGACCTCAGCCAGAACAGGAACAACGATTACGTATTTTCGTTTCCCCGGATGTTGGCGCTTGCCGGGAATACCGCGCCGTATCTACAATACGCGCACGCCCGCATTTGTTCGATCTTTCGCAAGGGAGACGTCTCACCCGAAGAAACCTTCGGCCCTCCGATTCTCGGGCAGCCGCCGGAGCGGGCGCTGGCTCTCAAGCTCATGGAGCTTCCGACGGCGGTAAAAGTGGTCGCATCGGAGCTTCGTCCTCACACGTTGTGCAATTTCCTTTTCGAGCTTGCGACCCAGTTCACGGTCTTCTACGATCGATGCCCGGTCTTGACTTGCACCGATGTCACGATACGTAATTCCAGGCTGTTTCTGTGCAGGCTGACCCAGCGTGTTCTTGCCCAAGGGCTCAATCTGCTGGGCATTTCCGTTCCCCAGGAGATGTGACAATGCCGTCATGCCCCAAGTGCGACCTTCCATACGAGCAAGGCATCTACTGCGGGCGATGCGGAGCCCGGCTGCCGCATATTGGAAAAACAGTCCGTCCGACTACCAAAAAAAGCAATCCGGTTGAAAACCAATCCAACAACACCGCAGAGGAAGAGCCTCCTCAACCACCCTCGCATACTCGGCAACTCGATAGTCAGAATTCATCTCCCTCGTCCCATCCGGTTTCCGACGAAATCAGCGTTTTCAACGCCCAGGTAAAAAAGAACCCGTCCTCGCCCGAAGTGTATTTTCAGCTTGCTGAAGCTCTTCTCCGAGCTGGAAAAGCCGAGAAAGCCCTTTCGACCTTCCGAGCGGTGAAAGCCCTGTCCCCTGAAGACCCGCAGGTTTTCAGGCTTGGAGCCAAGATCTACGAGGTTCTCGGCAGGTCCGAGGATGCCATAAAAGCCGTCAACAAAGTTCTTTCCCTTGATCCGCACGACCTCGAAACGGCATTACATTCAGCGAAGCTTCTGCGCGAAGCCGGAATGCGCCAACAGTCGCTCGAGCAGCTTCAGACATTGCGCAGTCGAGCGGACGAGAAGCCGGAGGTTCTGCTTCGGCTTGCCGAACTCGAGCTGAGTCTCGACGATCCCGCGGCGGCGCAGCAGGATCTTTGGGCATACCGAAAGGCCGCCGGGGAGACGCGCGAGATGTCCCTTCTCCTTGGAAAGGCCATGCTCGCGCAAAATTTCAACGACGGAGCGGTGAAGCATTACCAGGATGCCCTGAATCTGTTTCCCAACGATCCGGATCTGGGCATTGGTCTTGGAAAAGCCTTTTTAGGGTTGAACGAGCGGGGAAAGGCCGTATTGGAATTCGAAAGGGCGCTGATCGACCGCCCGGATAATCTTGAGATTCTGCTCGAAATGGGAAAGCTCTACAACGACATGGGCATGGACGAAAAGGGTGACGAGATGTTCGAGCGCATCCGGCGCCAGACGGTTCGAGACGGTGATATTTTTCTGCGGATGGCCGACTATTTTCTTTCCCGAAATTGGACGCAACGCGCCCTTGAAGATCTTGAAAGAGCTCGTGCGATCGGTCCCCACAATCCCGACATCATCAAAGCTCTTGGAACGGTTTTCGAAACCCGGGGAGCCCCGGAAAAAGCGCTCCTTGAATATGAAAGTTATCTCGAGGGGATGCCCAGGACAATTTGGGCGCTTCAAGGAATAGTCCGATGCGCGTGCAAGAATGAGGATTTCCCGAGGGTTGCGAAAGCGCAAAAGGTTCTTATCGAAGCCGGGCAAAATCATCCCGACGCGTGGTGCGATTATGCTGAGATCCTGATTCGTCTCGGCGACTTTGAGGCGGCGGAAAAGGCATTCGAGCAGGCTTCCCGGCTCGATCCTACGTGCGTTCGGGCCTACCAGGCTCCGGAGCTTATCCGCATCGAGAAAGCCCGCGCCGAGGGTGAGAAGCTGTTTCAAAAGGCCAAGGAAGCGATCTCAAAAAAGTTTTTCCTTTCCGCCATCGAGAAACTGGACCGGGCTCTGGATCTCGTTCCCCGTGAAATATCCTGGCTGGCGCTTTTGGCCGAAGTCAACATCAAGATCGGATCGCTTTCGCGTGCATCGGAACTGCTGTCAAAAGTCCGCGCCGCGCGTCCACAAGAATATTGGGCAGGTTTTCAGCTGGCCAGAATCTACGAGTTCGAAGAGAAGTCACAGCTCGCCATCGAACTTCTGGCTTCGCTCCTGAAAGACCACCCAACCGACATCGAAGCAAATCTTGCAATCCTTCGTCTGAAGCGCGGCCAGATAAAGGGGGAGCGGTTCGAGCGCGAATCGCTAAGCAACCTGATCAGACTGATCCACGCTGAGTTGGCGGAACTGCGAAAAAAGTCCCCAATCCCTCTCCTGATTGAAGCCTACGCTAACTTCATCTTCGGCGCAGGAACCAAATTCCAGCCCGAAACAATGAAACGGGCGGAACAACTTTTCGAGGAAATCCTCGCCCATTTCGAAAACTCGCCATGGGCGCATCGCGGCTTGGCGCTCGTTTACCGCGTTCTAGGAGAAGAAAAGAAGGCGGTACATCATCTTGAGGAATGGGTAAAACTCAGTTCCGATCCGCAAGCCTTGTTTGCCCTGGCCAGGCTGCACGAGAACTTCCAATCGTTCACGGAGGCCAGAAAGTGTTACTCATCGTTGAAAAATCTGTTTCCTGATAATGGGCATTACCGCCGCAAGATCGTCGAGATGCTTGCGAAAGAATCCGAGGGAAGCGGTAAAAACGAACTTATGGATTTCCTCGCAACCTGCCAGGAGCGGGTCGTAAAAGAAAAAAGCCGGCCGTGGTTTTTCTACGAGATGGCCTGGGCTCAAACCATGGTCGCACGACGATCTCCGCAAAGGGACGAATGGTCAAAAAGAGCTTTGCTGACCTGGCACAAGGGAAACGCTCTTCCAGAGCCGCCAATGTGGCTTCGATGGGGTCTTCTGGAAGCCCAACTCGAGTTTCTGAAAGGCCCCGAAAGGCTTCGGACACTGAACCAAAACATCAAGGCATGCGAAAAGATCGTTAGGGAACACCCCGATGTCGCATGGGCACACACCTTCATGGGCATCTGCCACCTTGGCTTCGAGGATCTCGCCCAGACGGACCAAGCCGTGAAGTATCTCGAAACCGGGGCCTTCCTCGACCCCCAGTCAGCCGAGATCGCCCTCCTTCTCGGAAAGACCTATCGTCAGCTCGGAAAAACCGTCCGAGTAGACGCCATTCGCCACCACATGCTATTATTGGAGCCTGAATTGATGAACAAGCTTTGACGGAAGGGAGAATCCCAAAAACAGGCTGATTCAAGAAAGCCGGCTCACGCCAAGACGCGGAGGCGCGGAGGCGCGGAGGCGCGGAAAAAAGAAAGGCAAAACGTATTACTCAATGTTTCGGGGAAATGCAATATGAACCATCGTAAAAATGTCATCTCGAACGAATGTGAGAGATCTTCCCTGCTACGGAAACAAGATTTGTATCTTGTCAAAAAGAGGGGGCACGCGCCCACTCTCGGCACGCGAAGTGAATTCGCGTGCCTCACTCCCCGCGGTCGGGCGCCTTGCGCCCTCCGGCCTGCTCTCATGCTTCCCCCGAATTATTGAGATGATACCAAGATTTCTCCCCTCGGTCGAAATGACAGCATCGTTTGTCGTTCCGAACGAATGTAAGGAATCTCGCTTTATGTTGAGAATCAGCTAATGCCCCTTCTTTTTGAGCAGATACAGCAAAACGTAAGTGCTAAAGCTCGATTTAGTCTCGGCTCGTATCGGATGCGACCTTTGAAGCATGTTAAGGTTGTTAACAACTCAGGCTGTGTTGGAATGTCCGAAAAGTGGCGGGGGCTTGAGAGCCTCCGCTGCAACGGCTGGAAGCCGCTGCCACTTTGGTCGCCACATTGCGCGAAGGTCACACCCCTCGTATCTTCTCCAAAAAGCGGAAAGGCCTTCCGTCATTTCGGTGTTTTCGAAGTCTCCGCGGGTTATTGAGATGACACCTCAGCTCAATAGTCCTCGGGTAACATCTGAGAAAATTCGAGATTTTGAAAAATGTTCTCCCGAGGGAAAGTAATTGCCGAAACATATCGCGGAGCTTCTGAAGGATCCCCGCGCCAAAGCAACTTTGGTAGACATAGAGATTTCGGGAAATCCCCGATCGTTGTCCCTTGTTCGACGTGTTTTGAGCTCCTGCGTGCTTTCCCACAACTTTCGGTCCCAGCTTTTGAACGATGTGAAACTGGCCGTTTCTGAAGCCTGTACGAATGTTATCAAGCATGCTTTCCATTTCGACGAGACAAAAAAGTTCGACCTCACGATCCAGGTTTCATCGCAGTTCTATTACGTCCAGGTCATCTATGAAGACCGCAAGTTCGACCCCCGGGCCATACCGGTTCCCGATCTCGACCACATCCACGAAGGAGGGCTGGGGGTCTATATCATGCGCAACATAATGGATCTGGTGGAGTTCTCGACTGATCCCCCCACGGGGACCGTTGTTCTTCGCATGGTCAAAATGATCGACCATATCGTCGATTCTGGAGGGCCGGATGAAAATCGAATCACACGTTGACAAAGAAAAACAGCAAGCCACTTTTCTCATTGAAGGCGAACTCGACGTTCATCAGGTCAAAATCCTCAAGTCCACGGTGACCGAAGCCGTCACTTCCGGAAACTGGACATACACGATCGACCTTCAGAAAGTAATCTATCTCGATAGTTCGGGCCTGGGAATGCTTGTTTTCCTGAAAAAGGAGATCGTCCGCCGGGGCGGGAAACTGAAACTTACCAACCTGGGTGACGGCATTAGAAGCGTTTTCCAACTGACCAAACTCGACGATTTTTTCGGAATAAAATAACCGGACCGAAATCGTCATGAGCACCAAAGCCACAAAAACAGGTTTTTTCCTTACTTTTGAAGGTCCCGAGGGAAGCGGGAAAAGCACCCAGATCAGGCTTCTCCAGTCCCGCCTGGAATCCTTGGGAAACACCGTTGTTCTAACCAGGGAACCCGGCGGAACACCCTTTGGAGACAAAATTCGCGCGCTCCTTCTCGACATTGAAAATGGGCGGCTGGAGCCTGAGACGGAAGCATTCCTGATGCTAGCCCAACGGACAGAGCATTTGCGGAAGGTCATCCAGCCCGCCATCGCTACGGGCAAGGTCGTTCTATGCGACAGATATTTCGATTCGAGCGTGGCGTATCAAGGTTATGGCCGCGGCCTGACCCCTGAAGTTATCCGATCGCTCCACGAGAACCTTCTTCGTGA
>MNYA01000041.1 GCA_001872985.1 bacterium CG2_30_54_10
GATAAGGAAATTCTTGAGAAAAATGCTCGGAATAAAATTCGTGTTCATCAGTGTTTACCCATCGTAGAAAAAATATTGGAGAAGCCAAAGTAGGCTTAACTAAGCACCATTCGCGCGTGCCCCCCATTATTGAGAAGATACTTCAGGGGCACTCGTTGATGATGCTGAATACAATTGGAGGAACCATGCAACGTTTTTCGGTTTTTGCACTTTCGACTGTTCTGTTCTTTTTTCTCCTGGCTCCGGGCCTTCTCACCGCCGCAGATAAAGGCGTGTTCACGATTACCAAGGCCGAGGGGGATGTCTTGCACGTTGTTGACGGGCAAGCGCCAAAGCCGCTGAAAGCAGGCGACAAGGTCACTGGCGGCAGGCTTGCGGTCATGGAGGAGGGAAGCGCCGAGGTCACCTTCCCCGATGGCAAATCCTATCCTGTTCCGCAGAACACCCTTCTCGCGCTTGATCCCAAGCTCCCCAACCTCGAGAATGCCTGCGCAGCCGCAGGCGGAATTCGTGACCAGTCCGCTTTGATCCTCGTTCCCGGCGAAAACCAGGAACTTCCGGCCGGAAAGCCGTTCAAAGTATTTGTCGCGATCAACCCATCGGTGGTGAAAGAAACCGCTCTGGCTCTCTTCTCCGCAACGTTGGAAGACGTCCAATGCAAGAACGCCAAACGGCTCGCCGAGTTCAGCACGGACGGAAAGAAAGAATCGAAACCCGGGAAAGGGGATTTCACGATTCATCAGTTCAAGGTACCGCAGGCGCCCGCCAAAGAAGGCGATTACAAGCTGTTCATCAAGACCGTGGCGGGAACCGACTCGAAAAAAGTCGGAAAAGATCAGACCGTGGTCGTGGTCAAACCCTGACAGAAAAAGGCGGAAACACGCTCTTGTCAGAAACGACCAGCCCCGCTTCCAAACCGGCCGGGGGCCAATTTGGAGGGGTGTGGTTTTTCCCGTGGATGATCGTTCTTTTGCTCCTCGGCTCCCTCGGCATTCCCTCTGACTGGAACCCCTTTTCAAAACACATCGAGGGAATGGAACTCTGGAGCTATGACCTTCGGATCCGCCTCCAGGGCGGCGTCCCGTTTTCTTCGGACAAAATCGTGGTCGTGGCGATCGATGATAACAGCTTTGAAACCCTTGGGTCCAAACCGGCCACCAGACAAGATTCCAAATGGCCATTTCCAAACTCGTTCCATGCCCAGGTGGCGAAAAGGCTGACAGATTGGGGCGCCAGGGCGGTCGCGTTCGATCTTCTCAGCTTCGCGAATCCAAGCCGGCCGAGATACCAGGGTGAAGATGAAGCCTTTGCCGATGTTTCGAGCCAGACGGGCCGTATGATCATCGCGGCCAAATTCGGAACAAAGAGCAAGGAGTCCTGGGACCTTGGTTTCCTTGGTACAGAGATTATGAGCGAGGTCTGGACAACCCCGGCAAGCGTATTCAGACAGGTCCCACGCGGGTATATCAACTTCCCCCTGGAAGTGAACGACACGGTTCGGCGGTATCTTCCCTATTACTGGCGGATGGCGGTGAAACCCATCAATCCGTTCGCCATCGAAACGCTCAAGATCGCTTCCTGCCCGGGCATCGCGACCTGACGCTCGCCCCAACAGCGGTAGGCACCCCTCCGGCGCTGGTGTATTTCCCGTTCGTTCATCCGCAGGAGATTGCCCGAAGCATCATTCCATATTGGCAGGTGCTTTTGGCCTCTAACACCACGGCCTCGGACGCGATTTCCTGGAAAGATCTCGAGGAGCGGGTGAAAGACCGGATCGTCCTGGTGGGCCCGACCTTCATCGAATCGCAAGATTTCTTCGCGCATCCGTTCGCCTTGTCGGGCAACCTGACCAGGATCCCGGGAGTGTTTCTGCACGCGATGGTTGCAAATTCGGCCTTCCTCCCGAAAACCGTGTATCGCCTTCCCCGAGCCTGGGAACAGATCATCGCATCGGCATTCCTGGTTACAGGCCTGGTATTGTCATGGGTCTTGTCCCCCGCCATCGGCTTTATGGCGTTCCTGCTCTTATCGGGGCTGTATGTTGCGGCCGGGGTTGGTCTGTTCAGCAGAAATCTCATCTGGATTCCCCTCGCGGCGCCCCTGTTTTCTTCGGCCATTGCCCTGATTCCAAACCTGGCCGTGCGGTTGCTCGATTCCGAGCGGAAGCGCGTCATGGTCAAAGATCTGTTTTCAAAATATGTTTCCGCCGATGTCCTTGAACACGTTCAGGCCCATCCCGAGTTGCTGAAACTCGAAGGTGAGCGGCGGGAAGTGACCGTTTTTTTCTCTGACCTGAAGGGATTCACCACGATTTCCGAGACGATGACCCCGGAAAAGCTTTCCCAGATCATGAATGATTACCTCACCCCGATGACCGAGATCATCATGTACCACCAGGGATATCTCGACAAGTACATCGGCGATGCGATCATGGCCGTCTTCGGGGCTCCGATGTCCGACCCGGAACACGCTCTGCATGCCTGCCTCGCAGCAGTGAAGCAGCGAAACCGTCTCCGCAAGCTGGCGAAGGAACTCGAAGAGGCATGCGGGGTGAAGGTGAGCGCCCGGATGGGCGTCAACAGCGGGATGGTCTGCGCCGGCAACATGGGCTCAAAGGACCGCTTCCAGTATACCGTCATGGGCGACGTGGTCAACCAGGCATCACGATTCGAGGGCGCCAACAAGATTTTCGGCTCGGTCATCATGATCGGCGAGGGGACCTTTGTCGCCGCCCAAGATCGTATCATCGCGAGAAAGCTCGCACACCTCACGGTCAAAGGAAAAACACAGGCGGTCGTCGTCTACGAACTTCTCGAGGTCAAAGCAATTTGTTCGGAAGCCGAGGCAGCTTCATTGTCGGCGTTGTGCCAGTCCTTCAACCAAGCGATGGAAGCATTCTTCAAAGGTGATATCAACGAGGCGGCGGCGCAGTTCGATGCGATTCTCGCCACGCACCCCGATGACGGGCCTTCCCGATTCTACCTCGACGACTGCCGCGGACTTCTCGCGCAAGGCAAGCCTGCATCCTTCACGGGCGGCATCAAACTCGATTCCAAGTAACCTACCGACGGAGGGTTCCATGAAAGGCTTTTCCCTGATTCCGGTCGCGTTCCTGCTCGCCATTTTTTCGCTCTTTTTTCTGCCGGGGGCCGGCGCCCAGACCGCGGAGAGCGTCGAAGGCATGGGGTTTCTCCAGGTCGAGAGGAAGTATGAAGCCCTCCAGGCGCAGCTTCTGTATTGCTCTCCCGCAGAAAGGTACAGCATTCTACGGGAACGTGACATCTTCAAATCCCTCCTTGAAAAATTCCGGTATCTCAACAACGCTTCGTTGGGCTCGATAAAGACTGCGCTCGATGTTGAGAGGGCTTATCTGAATTTTCTTTCAGATAAGAAACTCGACGGGTTGATCGACAATTTTCAGACGATCATCGATTTGAAAAAGGTTGAAGCCTCCGATCTCGCCCAATTTTACACCGCGTCAACTTATCTCCTCTTCGCGCTTCATGACAGCCAGAAAGCGCTCACCACCGCCCAGATCGGGATCTCCAAGGCGGACGACCTGATCGGTGCGGGGAAACTCGATGTTGGGGCTCCTGGCGATTGCCAGACCATTTTCGAGCGTTGCAGGCTGCTGAAAGCGAAGGCGCAGGCCTATGCAATGATGGACCGGGTCGATGAGGCCAAGGCGGCAGCGGACGAGATGATGGCATCGCTCTCGGCGTCGCTGACCCACCCGGTTTTTTCCGGAGGATGGAAGTTCCCGACGAACTACGGGTTCATCACTCTTTTTCCTCTCACCATCCAGTGCGTTGTGCAGGCCGCCTTTCGCGCTGGGGCGGAGGATGCGGTGAAAGAGCTCCTTCCTTGGGTCGAACAAGCCCTCGCTTCGCAAACGGCCCTGCTCGAGACGGTCGGAGCAAAACTTTCGAACATGGGACAGATGATGGAAAACTACAAACGGATCGGCGTCCAGGCCAGGGGTGAAGCCCTTCTGCTGGCAGGGAAGGCAGCTGACGCGCTCAAGGTTTTCGAATCCTGCAAAATAGACCCATCGCTGGATCTGAAAGTGCATGCCTACATGATGTTCTTCCTGATGCCGAAAGCCAAAGCCATGGCAGAAGTCGGCCGCAAGACCGAAGCTTTGAAGATCCTTTCGGACCTGAGGACGGCCGCCAAGGGATTCAGTGCCGGAAATTTCCTCTACGTGTACAAGTGGCTTCCCCCATACGTTCACGGGGAAATGCTGGAGAAAACCGGCGATCCTGTCCAGGCCGTCGAGGCCTATAAAGAGTCCATCGCGAGTATCCGCGGAATCTACGGCAACATCTCGCTGGCCTCCACCCGCAGGGAAATCCAGAAAGAGACCGACAAGATCTATTCCCGCCTGGTGAGACTTTTGCTGGATCAAGGAAAAACCGAAGAAGCGCTCCAGTTCCTCGAGGAGTCCTACGGAAAAAGCCTGGTCGATCTGTTCGAGGATGTGTTGAAAGATCCCAGACGCGAGTGGCCGAAAGAGTTCAAAGACAAAGCCGAGAAGCTCAAGCAAGAACTTTGGAAACTCGAACAGGATGATTCCGGGCCGGCCACGGGCCCAAACGGGGAAATGAAACAAACCCGGGACCTTTCCCCGAAAGCGGTCGAAACGCGCCGTTCTTTGAGGCTCGAACTTCGCTCGAAATACGAGCAGGTCGTGCGCGAGGCAGCAAGAGTGACGGTTGAAAAGAGGAAAGCCGGCGAAGCGGTCGGGCTCCTGGCGTGTTCCCGTGAGTCCATGGCCGGAAAGACCCATCGTTTCCAAGAGCTGGTCAAAACCCCGGTTGTCACCTCGGTGATCTTTCTCGTTTCTGAAGACCCCTGTTACGCGCTCATCCTGGGGAACGGCAAAAGCCAGGTCATCAGGCTCCCCCAGAAAGCCGCGAAGATCAGGAGCCTTTCAGCCCGGTTCAGAAATGCCGTTGTATCGAACAAGAAAGACTGGAAGAAATCCGGTTCGGAACTGTATGCCGCCATTTTTCAGCCCCTGGAGTCAGGCTTGGCGGGCTTGACAAGGGTGCTTATCATTCCTGACGGGATGCTCTGGTATGTCCCGTTCGCGGCCCTGGTCGATGGATCTGGGAAAGCGTTCTGCGAGAAATTCTCGTTCGGAATCGTTTCCGGAATCCCGCTGGCCGCGAACCTTCTCGAATCCGGCAGGAAGGCCGACCGGCCCAAAACGCCATCGCTTCTGGTCTTGGCAGACCCCGACGGGTCACTTCCCTCAGCGAAGGTCGAGGGAGAAACAGTCTCCAAGCTTGCTTCAGGCGCTGGCTCATGGAAATCCAATTCGCTCAGCAACAGAGAGGCGACAGAGACAGCGTTCAGGAAAAAAGCGTGCAGCCCTGATGTCTACGCTCTTCATTTCGCGACACATGGGATCCTCGACGAGTCGAATCCGTTTTCCTCTTTCCTCCTGCTTTCGCCCACCACTGAAGACGACGGTCATCTGGAGATTTTCGAGATCGCCAACGAGCTCAACCTGTCGAACATCTCACTGGCGGTGTTGTCAGCCTGCAACACCGCGATGGGAACTGTTTCCGGCGGGAACGAGGTGATCTGCATGCAGCAGGCGTTCCATGAATCGGGCGTTCCCCATGTCCTGGCCTCCCTTTGGGAAGTCTCTGACGATGCCACTTCCAGGCTCATGAGCTGTTTCTACACGAATGTCTTCGGAGGAAAATCGACGGGGGATTCTCTTTCCCAGGCAATCAAGGAATTGATCGCGGAGAGCCCTTCGAAATGGGCCGCTTTCCAGGTGTACGGGCTTCCCTGAAACGACGATCTGTTTGAAAATCCGGTTTCTGAATCTTTGAACATGTCGAGGCCGATGAAACCTACATCGGTGGACGCGCCCGCGGCAAAGGGAGGGGCGTCCACGACATGGTACTCGCGGCAGGCCTGGTCGCCTACAGTTTTTGAATAGGCGCCGATCTGCGAGAAAATTCGATTTCCTTTGGCACCACGCCTCGATTCCTCAGATTGATGGAAATCGAGTAATGGCGAATCGA
>MNYA01000259.1 GCA_001872985.1 bacterium CG2_30_54_10
TCATTCATCATTCATCATTTCCTCTATCTCCACTTCTCCTAAATTCCTTCGTTCTCCATTTTTTTAAACGCCTAAACTCTTACCAAAATGCCAACCTAGTGCTGTTATTTTTTTCACAAATATCGACGGGGCGGCGATGCTGGAAACCGGCTTCGGCGCAGGGTTCACATTGTCAGGCCAGAAAACGGTGCGCGTGATTTTCTGAAAATCGTGATGACGCACTTTTAAATTGGGCTTGACTAGTCCGCGAGAGAGTGTTAATTTTCACTTGAAAGCGGGGCTTTTTGTGCCAAATCCATTTGAGACCGTTCGCGGAATCGTAGAAAAATATCGTGGCGACCGGTTCTTGCTGATCAAGGCACTTTTCGAGATCCAAGACGAGGTCGGATATCTTTCCGATCCGATGTTGGCGATGGTGGCCGACGGCTTCAAGATTTCGAAGACCGAGGTTCAGGGAGTCGCGACCTTTTATCCACACTTTCTTTTGAAGGCCCGTCCCAGATACCTCATTCGCTGTTGTTCGAGCGTCGTTTGTGAGATTTGCGGATCGGCCAAGCTTCGCGAAGCCATTCAAAAGACTCTTCGGCTCAAAAATGATGAAATTTCCCAGGATGGATTGTTCCAATTAAGTGCCGTTGCATGTCTTGGGGCATGCGACCGGGCGCCGGCCCTGAAGATCAATGAGACTCTTTTCGGCCCTCTTACCGGGGAAATGATTCCCGCTCTTCTCCAGAAGGTCGCCAGCTCAGGTTTGCAGGCTTCCTCAGGGTTGTTATGATTGACACTCCCTGCATTTTGACGGACCATCTGCGGAATCCGGGGCTTCTTTCCCTTGACGGCTACCAGAAGGCCGGTGGGTTTGCTGCGCTTTCAAAAGCCGTCAAAAGCCTTGGACGTGCCGGCGTTCTCGATCAAATCAGGATCTCCGGCCTCCGGGGGCGCGGCGGAAGCGTGTTTCCGTCTTCCCAAAGATGGTCAGCGGTTGCCCGGGCGCCGTGTGACGAGAAGTTCATCCTTATGAACGGCGAAGAGGGCGGCCCCGGAGGATTCAAAGATCGGATGCTTCTTGACGGCACTCCTTTCCTGATTCTCGAAGGGGTCATTCTTTCGGGTTTTGCCGTCGGCGCCGGCTATGGCTTCTGCCTTATCAGGAGAGATTTCGGGGAGGCGATAAGTTCCTTCAAGCTCGCCGCGAAGGCGCTGAGAGAGGCCGGTCTTCTGGGCCAGGATATCCTCGGATCCGGGTATTCATTCGATATTTCGGTGGTGACCGGGGCGGGAATGTTCAGCGCCGGCGAAGAAACAGCTCTTTTGGAATCTCTTGAGGGAAGGCGCGGCAACCCTCGGCCCACGCCCGCCACAAGATTCGAACACGGTTTTCGCGGCAAACCGACACTTCTGGCCAGCGCCGAAACATTTGCCAATATCCCATTCATCGTGAAAAACGGCGGAGAATGGTTTTCCCAAATCGGGCTTTCGACCAATCCGGGAACCCGCCTGTTCAGCGTCAGCGGGCACATCGCCAAACCCGGGGTCTACGAAGCCCCCCTCGGAACGCCAATCTCCCGCCTTCTTGAAATGGCCGGCGGAGCGCGAGAGGGCGAAGAAATCGTGGCCGTCCTCCCCGGAGGGGTTGTGTCAGGTTTTATTCCGAAAGAAAAGTTTTCGGTCGGGCTCGACCAGGAAGCCCTGTTGAAAGAAGGATCAAACCTCGGCCTCGGAGCCGTGATCGTTTTTTCAAATCGTTGCTGTTTTGTCAATGTTGCGCAGTGTCTCGCGGCCTTTCTTGAACAAGAATCCTGCGGCCATTGCACCCCCTGCCGCGAAGGAACCAAGAAGCTCCATGAAATTCTTTCCGATATTGGAAGCCTGCGCCGGAAGAGCGGCGAATCACGCCGGGGTCAATGTCGGGAAGTCCAGGCACCCAGACCATTTGAGCTTCTCGAACCTTTGCTTGAGTCCATAGCCGCGGCATCTGCATGCGGGTTCGGGCGTTCGGCCGGCCTCGCCGTTTCGAGCGCGATGCGTTTGTTTCCCGAAGAGTTTGCAGCCCATTTTCAGCGCCAGGAATGTCCCAAGCGCGTTTGCTGGGGCTGAGGAGGTCGATCCTGGAAAGCAGCACGAAAAAGGTCAACCTCACGATCAACGGTTTTCCGATCAAGGTTCCGGCCGGGACGACCATCGCGGACGCCGCCAGGAGCATCCAGGTCTTGATTCCGCGGCTGTGTTCCCTTCAGACCCACGATCATCACGGATCCTGCCAGGTTTGTGTCGTGGAGGTTCGCGGGGAAAATGCCCTCAAGACTGCCTGCGACACGCCGGTTGGAGAAGGGATGGTCGTCGAGACCAACTCTCCAAAAGCCCGACGCACGCGACGGATGCTTGTCGAGCTGATGCTTGCAAGCCATCCCGGCGATTGCAATACCTGTGATTGCGTTCGAACCTGCGAATTGAGGGGCTTAGCCACCAGCGCCGGAATAAGAACCCGCTATTTCGAGCAAAAGTCCAAAGAAGGTTTCGTTCCAGATACTTCCCATCCGTCGGTTGCGCTCGATCCTAACAAATGCGTTCTGTGCGGCAGGTGCGTCCACATCTGCCGGGACATCCAGTTGGTCGAGGCGCTCGGTTTCGTAAATCGGGGCGGCCAGACCCGGGTTGCAAGCCCTTTTACCGGCGGTCTTGGCGAATCTCCATGCGTTGGGTGCGGGCAATGCATTCTGGCCTGTCCGGTTGGGGCCCTGCACGAACAGCACGATCTGGACCAGATCTGGCGCCTGCTTTCCAACTCCGATAAAACCGTGATAGCCCAGGTTCATCCGGCCTCGCAGGTTTCCTTGGGTGAGGAATTCGATCTGAAGCCGGGAACTCCGGTTTCCGGTCGGATTGTCGCAGCCCTGCGTCGCCTCGGGTTCCAGTGGGTTTTTAATACGAGTTTCGCCGCCGACTTGGTGTCGGTTGAAGTCGGCCATGAGCTGGCAAGACGCATTCGAAAGAACGGGCCGCTTCCATTGATATCTAGTTGCAGCCCTGGTTTGGTGAAATTCATGGAGCATTTTTTCCCCGATCTTCTTCCAAATCTTTCAGTCTGCAAATCGCCGCAGCAAGCGTTTGGTGCACTAGCGAAGACTTGGTTTGCCGACAAGAAGAAAATTTCCGCCCGCAACCTGGCGGTCGTCTCGATCACCCCCTGCACCGCCATGAAATTCGAGGCGCAGCGCCCCGAGATGAGAACCGGAAAAGGTTTCGATGTTGATTATGTAATGACCAACCGGGAACTCGGACGCCTGATCCATGAAGCAGGAATCGATTTCTGCTCGTTGCCCGAGGAAGATTTCGACACTCCGATGAGCGCCACATCGGGAGCGGGAGTTCTTTTCGGCGCCACCGGAGGAATAATGGAAGCCACGCTCCGTGTAATCTACGGGATTCTCGGAGAGCCGGTTCCGAAAGCGCCCCAGTTCGAAGAGCTTCGGGGCTTGGCGGATATCAAAAAAGCGAAATTTCATCTCTGGGGCAGGGATGTCGCGGTTGGGGTAGCCAGCGGGCTTGCCAACTGTCGGCGCCTTCTGGATTCGGTCCGTAATGGTAATCCCGAAGGGTTCGCATTCCTTGAGTTGATGGGTTGTCCCAGTGGTTGCGCTGGAGGCGGGGGGCAATCGACCGGCTCCACCTTCGAGGTTCGTTCCATGCGCACGTCGAGTATTTACCTTGAAGAGCAACGCAAAACGCTGCGTCAGCCATTGGACAACCCCGCCGTTCAGGCGGTTTACGATGAGTTCCTGCTCGACCCCGACAGTAAGAAGTGCCGGGAAATCCTTCACACGAGGTACTGCCCCCGTAGCAAGCTCTGGTAAACCATCGGGGTGGCTGAGGAGCGTATGCGCTAACTTAAGCCCCAAAATCTTTCTTTTGTCATTTCGACAGTATAGCCAGGTATCCGGTATCAATCAGATCTCTCACATTCGTTCGAGATGACAATTATATCCCTAAGTTAGCGCATATAGAACAAAGGAGCGGATATGCCAGGAAAATTCCCAAACGAGGTTCTCGACCAGAATAAAATTGCTTCGCTTCTTTCAGGTAAGAGAGTGCTCGACAAAATTCGTTTCAGCGAGATTCTTGCAAAGGCATCCAAGTCAGAAGGTCTTTCCCTGGAGGAAGCAGCTTTCCTCCTCGATGTTGAGTCAATTGATGACCGGCTTGCATTGACCGAGGCGGCGATAAAGGTCAAGGAAAGCATTTACGGCCCTCGAATCGTTCTTTTTGCCCCGCTCTACGTATCGAGTCATTGCATAAATGATTGCCTTTACTGCGGTTTCCGGACGGGTTCGCAGACCCCCCGGCGTCGGCTGACCAACGAGGAAATCAAAGGCGATGTCGAAGCCATTATCGCGATGGGGCACAAGCGGATCCTCATGGTATGCGGTGAAGATCCCACGATCGAGCCCCGGGATATCGCGACAATGATGCAGGTGATTTACGATACGAGACTTCCCAAGGGAAGCATCCGGCGCGTAAACGTCAATGTCGCGCCCTTGGACACTGAAGGCTTCCGCATTATCAAGTCGGCTGGGATCGGCACCTATCAATGTTTCCAGGAAACATTCCATCGGGAGACCTATTTCCGAATGCATGGCCGCGGTCCGAAGAGCGATTTCGACAACCGGATCCACGTTTTCGATCGCTGCATTGAGGCAGGAATAGATGATTTCGGAATAGGTTTCTTGTTTGGACTGTACGACCACAGATTCGAGATGCTCGCGTTGTTACAGCACATAGCTTTTCTCGAGAAGAATTTCGGAATCGGTCCGCACACAATTTCGATTCCAAGGCTCGAACCCGCGGAGGGAGCGAACGTGTTCGAAACAACCCCCTGGAAAGTCTCTGACAAAGACCTTATAAAGGCCACCGCCATCCTGCGCCTTGCTGTACCTTACACGGGAATCATCCTTTCGACCCGGGAATCATCCGCCATGCGGCAGAAGCTGCTCAGAGTCGGGGTTTCCCAAATGTCGGCCGGCTCGATAACCAATCCCGGAGGCTATTCCGATGAGAGCCGGGCGGTTTCACAGTTTTCGGTTCAGGATCACAGTTCGCTCGATCGGGTCATCAGGAAGGTTTGCGGGGAGCATTTCATTCCGAGCTTCTGCACGGGCTGTTACCGCAAGGGCCGCACCGGCAGCAAGTTTCAGAAACTCGCAAAGGGACAACACATCAACGAGTTCTGTTCGCTCAACGCCGTGGCTACGCTCCAGGAGTTTCTCGAGGATTTCGCAAGCCCGGAGACGAAAGCAGTCGGCGAGAAAAGCGTGGAGAAGTTCATCAATGGCCAGAATGATGGCAATCTCAAGACGCGCATGGCTGACTGGCGGGCTAGAATCAAGAACGGCGAGCGCGACATTCCCTACTGAATTGAGGTAAGGCCTTGTTAAAAAATAACTGTTACATTCTGGTTCATCGACCGGCCATAAGGGGCAGTATAAGCAATAACGTATTTACTCAATAATTCGGGGAACCTCGATGATTCCTGGTGCAATAGATTTCTCCCTTCGGTCGAAATGACAGCATCGTTTGTCATTCCGAATGAATGTGAGGAATCTCGCTTTATGTTGAGAATCAGCTAGACCCTAGCCGAAAAGGTACTTTTTCGGCAGTTTGAGCATGTTGGCACCACGCATGACCGCGTTCACCACTCATTTGCCATTGGGAGGCGAGTTGGGCGCCGAGGCTTTTCGGCGAGGGTACAGCTAATGTCCCTTCTTTTTGAGCCGATAAACAATTACCATCGTTATGGTTATTGTTTATCGGCAACTTCTCAAAAAAGGGGGGCACACGCCCCCCTTCGCCTCGCGAAGTGAATTCGCGAGGCTCATCCCCTGCGGTCG
>MNYA01000028.1 GCA_001872985.1 bacterium CG2_30_54_10
CCGGAGGGCGCAAAGCGCCCGACCGCGGGGGATGAGCCTCGCGAATTCACTTCGCGAGGCGAAGGGGGGCGCGTGCCCCCCTTTTTTGAGAAGTTACGATTAAACGGCGTAATGTGCCCGACCGCAGGGAGTGGGATTAGCGAAGAAGATTCGGGTGAAAATTCAGTCGGCAAGGACGCCCTGGAAGGCTTGAAGATGCTTGCGCATGGTGTCTTCCCAGGAAAATCGGCCGGCCCGTTTTACCGCACGGAGACGATAATGCCGGTCATTGCCATGTTCCGCCGCTTTTTGCATCGCTGCCATGAGGGAATGCCCTGTCGGGGCTTCGGCATACCAGGCGGCATCCCCACATACCTCGGGAACCGGGCCGACGCGAAGCGCCACGACCGGACAACCGCAAGCCATCGCCTCAAGCGGGGTCATTCCGAAACTCTCGCACCAGGAAGGGAATACCAGCGCAATCGCATTTGAATACCAGCCGGGAAGCTCGCTGTTAGGAACAGCTTTATGAAAGGAAATTCTCTTTCCGAGACACTTTTCTTCGATCTTCTTCTGGATCCATGCAAAATATCCAGAATTGAATGGATGTCCGATGATGGCTACGGGGGGGAGTTCAGGGGCCAGAGCGAGCGCATCCACAAGAATTTCGAGGCCTTTATAAACGTATAAATTCGATACGAATAGAAAAAATGGCCCGTGCGGAGCCTCGTCAGGCAGCTTGTTCGCGGGATGGAACTGAATGCTCCGGCCATGCGGAATCACCTCGGCCCGCAGATGCCCCTCGCGGCGCTCGACCACTCCGCGGGATGCTTCCGACAGAAAGAGCACCAGATCTGATTTCCGAACCGCGGTGACCGACAGAAACTCCAGGAGGAGCTGCCGCATTGCCGCGGCCTTTCCCTCGAAATGCGCAAGCATACGCCTGACGCGGGGATAAAATGGGGCGATATTCTGAAGCATCACCACGAGCGGGATTTTTGGGTTTCTCATCGGAACAATGTTCGCCGGGCAAAACAACAGGTCTACGGCCTCACGCTCGCAAAGGTCGAGCATGGTTGTGTTTTCCCAGACAAATCTGTCGATCAGCCCCTTTCCGGATTCCGAAACCGGAAATATCCTGACATTTCCGCAGGAAGCGGGAAGCTCCAAAGCGGCTTTTATGTTGGTATCCGCTGCCGAACCTACTGCCGAAGCCGTAGCCGGAATCGCTGTCGAACCTGCCGGCGAGCCTGTCAGCGAGCATGCCGGAACGAAACCTTCAGGAACCGCGAAGATAAAAAAATCCTTCGGGGAAAGCGGTGGAAGCGAGCTGATGAGGTGCTGAAGATAGGTTACACCTCCTCCGGCAACCGCTGCAGCCGCATTGATGAAAACCCTCATTGCCGACTTCGGGTATTCCCTCCCCGGTTCAGGGTTTTCCAACCGTCCTCCCACCACAACCTCGATGCCTGTCTTGATATCGGCAAACTGCCATGGTATGTAGAATGCTTTGCCAATGCCTGCGCAGATGCCGAAGCCTGCGCAGAGACCGAAGCCTGCGCAGATGCCGAAGCCTGCGCAGAGACCGAACCCGGCGCAGAGATCGAACCCCGCCCAGAAATCGAGGCCGGCCCATGCGCCGGTTCTAACCCCGATGGCGAAACCCGCTCCGGTGCCGAAGGCAATGCCGACGCCGACCCCGATCCGAGAACAGGGTTGCACGCGGCGACCATGGGTTCCACTTGTTGCTGGGACGGGCACTCCGAGCATTTCATCCGGATAAATGGATCACTGAAAACGGAATACTTTAGCATCTCATTGTCCTTTGGAGTAAGACGGGCCGGGCCAGGGCGTCCCGCTCAACTCTTGCAGCTCGAACCTGAGTTTCTGCGATTGCGAATCGATCGCATTCAGACGCTCGATCTCGTCTTTGCACTTCGAGGTGATAGCGTCTTCGATCGCTTTTTCCTCTCGCTTCAAAGCTTCCAGGGAGTTGTTCATAAGCTTGATCCTAAGAAGTTCCTCTTGAGACAGCTCCGATTTCGGCTGGATCTTCTTTCGGTTAAACATCGGAATCAACACACCCATGGGCCACCTCCGTTTCGTTTATTGGTCGGACCCCAGTGCTTGCTATCGGCTCTATTCGAGTCCGAGTTTACCTGCATTTTCGAAAATTTCTGTGACTTCTAAATAAAGGGGGGCACGCGCCCCCCGGATTATTGAGATGATGCAAATCTCTGAGCCCACAACGAACGCTTGGAATTTTCGGGGGTGGGGAATCCTGACTGATAGGTTCATGTCGTTGCGAGCGAAGCGAAGCAATTCCGATGAACCAGATTGCTTCGTCGGCGCTGCCTCCTCGCAATGACAAACTCCATCAGGCAACGATTCGCCATTACCGAATTTTCGGGCGAACCGGCGCGTTTTCGCGTGGTATAATTCACCAACTCGAAGGGAAGATTCCGAGTATCACCTCAATAATTCGGGAGCAGCAGCAAAGCAGACCGGAGGGCGCAAAGCGCCCGACCGCAGGGGATGAGCCTCGCGAATTTACTTCGCGGGGCGAAGGGGCGTGCGTGCCCGCCTTTTTTGAGAAGTTGCGATTGAACAAATTTGACCAAATGTTCGAAGATGAGATATGAGATAGTATGGTCGGGCGACCCGCTCGTTTTTATTGAACCATTTTTAGGTTCGGGCCATGCCACTAGGAGGTAAGCCGTTCCATGAGTTTAAGTCAACTGGCAAGATCCATTGCCGAATCCCCTACTCTCAGGCTGAACGAAGAGGCCAGGATTCTCAAAGAAAGAGGCGAGGCTGTCATTCATCTCGGAGCTGGAGAACCGAAGAACAGGGCGCCCATCAGCGCCATTCTGAGTTCCGCCGCGAAGCTTAACACCGGCGACGTGAAATACACTCCCACCGAGGGAATTCCGTCTCTGCGAAAGGCCATCATCAGATACACCGAGGAAAACTACAATCGTGTGGTTGCCCCGGAAAACGTGATTGTGACGGCCGGAGCCAAGCAAGCTTTGTACAACCTGCTGTATACGATACTGAACCCGCAGGATGAGGTGATCGTCCTCGCCCCGTATTGGGTCAGCTACCCCGAAATGATCAAGATGGTTTTTGGGGTTCCGGTCATCGTGACCCCCGAAGACGGCAGCTTTTATCCGCGCATGCAGGATATCGAGCATTCCGTAAGCTCTTACACCAAAGCAATCATAGTGAACAGCCCCAACAATCCGTCAGGCGTGATGTATCCCGCGAGCTTCATCCAAGAAATCGTCGAATACTGCGAGCGCAAAGGCATATACCTCATCATGGACGACATCTACCACAAGCTCGTTTTTGACGGGAAAACACAGATTTCCGCCTATGCATATTCCAAGAAAGACAAAGAGTCCACCAGGGTCATCGTAATCAATGGTATATCGAAACTTTACGGAATGACCGGGTTCCGCGTCGGATGGGTCATCGCCCCGAAACCGATCGTCGATGTGATGATCAACGTTCAGGCTCAGACCACATCCTGCACATCGATCGTTCTTCAGGCTGCCGCCGAGGGGGCTTTAACGGGCCTGCAAAGCCCGGTCGATGCTCTCCGTCTGACCCTCGAAAACAACCGGAACGTGATGATCCAGGAACTTCAATCCTTCAACGGTGTGAAAATTACCAAACCCGACGGCACCTATTATTGCCTTCCTGACTTCCGCGCTTACAGCAACGACTCGGTGGGTCTCAGCAAGATGCTTTTGAAAAGAGCCCTGGTGGTTGCCGTCCCCGGAAAAGAGTTCGGAATGGAAGGCCACCTCCGTCTGAGTTATGCAACGACGGTGAAAGATATTACCGAAGGTGTTGCCCGGATCAAATGGGCGATCGATCCGGCTTCCCCCAAGGATATCTACATCGGCGAACGAAAACTGGTGAGGGACTGGCTATGAACAACCTCCTCAACATCAAAACTCCCGCACAAGATGAAGCATCCGCGCTGAAAAGTGATTACGGCCTCGAGAATCATGGGATCTCAAACCTTCGTCTCGCATACTGGAATCTGCCGACGGAAGCCCTCTACGAGGAGATCGCGTTCAGGCGCGAGGCAAGAATCTCCCACATGGGCCCGATCGTTGTTACCACCGGAAAGCACACCGGCCGTGCGAGCAACGACAAGTTCCTTGTAAAAGAGCGCACCACCGAAGACAAAATCTGGTGGGGCCAGTACAACCGGCCGTTCAGCCCTGACAAATTCAATGAGTTGTACAATCGTCTCCTGGGTTTTGTGCAGTGCCGCGACCTTTTCATCCAGGACTGCTTCGCCGGCGCCGATGCCGAGTATCAGATGCCCATCCGGATTATCACGGAGTTCGCATGGCATTCCCATTTTGCCCGAAACATGTTCATCACGCCAAAGACCCTCGAAGATTTTCGCCGCCACGTCCCTGAATTCACGATCGTCTGCGCCCCTTCCTTCCAAGGGGTTCCAACGGTCGATGGCACACCGTCCAATACTTTCATCGCTCTCAACTTCGACCAGAAACTTTGCATTATCGGGAACACCGCTTATGCGGGCGAGATTAAAAAAGCCGTCTTCACGATTCTCAACTACCTTCTTCCACTTGAAGGCGTGATGCCGATGCATTGTTCCGCGAACATCGGGAAAGATGGCGACACCGCCATCTTTTTCGGCCTGTCCGGAACCGGAAAAACCACACTTTCAGCCGACCCGGCCCGCGGCCTGATCGGTGATGACGAGCACGGTTGGAGCGATTCCGGGATCTTCAACTTCGAGGGCGGCTGCTACGCGAAGGTTATCCAGCTCTCCGCGTTGGCCGAACCGCAGATTCATGCCACCACCCGAAAGTTCGGGACTATCCTCGAAAATGTGCCCTACGACCCGGTTACCCGGCAAATCGACCTCGACGACGAAACCATTACCGAGAATACCCGCGCTTCCTATCCGCTCGAGTTCATCGACAACGCCGTTCCGAGCAAAATGGGAGGGCATCCCCGGAACCTCATTCTTCTGACGTGCGATGCTTCAGGCGTCATGCCTCCAATTGCCAGATTGACCCCCGAACAAACGATGTATCAGTTCATCTCCGGCTACACATCGAAAATCGCCGGAACCGAAGTCGGCCTTGGGAAGGAGCCGGAGCTGACCTTCAGCGCATGCTTCGGCGCCCCGTTCATGGTACATCCCCCGTCCTTCTATGCCGACCTTCTCAAACGCAAAATTTTGCGGCATAACGCCAACTGCTGGCTGGTCAACACCGGCTGGATCGGCGGGTCGTACAGCGTCGGAAAACGCATCAGCATCAGGTATACCCGCGCTCTGCTCAACGCCGCCCTTGATGGCAAGCTGTTGAGCGTCGAGTATTACACCGACCCGGTTTTCGGTTTCAAGGTTCCGATGAGCTGCGAGGATGTCCCGGCCAGAGTCCTCAACCCTGCCGAATCCTGGCCAAACAAGGAAAACTACATGGCAAAATACAAGGAACTCGCCGCGCGATTTATCGAGAACTTCAAAAAATTCGAGGATGGATGCCCCGCCGAAGTCCTCAAGGCCGGGCCAAAGCGGTGACAAATTTCGGCGCTGCAGCCGCTAACGGAAAGAGATTGGGCGGAGGTGTGATTACCAAAAAAGCACCAAAAAACACTGATTTGGGCTTTAGAAATTAGGTTTTTTGGTTTCGCTTTTCCTGGCAGTCTCGTAGGAATTTGAACTCCAGCCGTAACTTCTGGCAGTAAGGGGCGCCAACTGATGGGAACTTGTCATTGCGAGCGATGCGAAGGAATCTTCCTGATCCGGATTGCTTTGCCGTATTACGTTCGCAATCGCCGGCGGTCCTCGCAAGGGTGTGACCTTTGAAGCATGTTAAGTTTGTTAACAGCTCAGGCTGCGTTGGAATGCCCGAAAAGTGGCGGAGGCTTGAGAGCCTCCGCTGCAGCGGCTGGAAGCCGCTGCCACTTTGGGTCGCCACATTGCGCGAAGGTCACCCCCCTGCGTGAGT
>MNYA01000490.1 GCA_001872985.1 bacterium CG2_30_54_10
TTCGACTGGAGGTTCAGCACGAGTCATTTCCCTCGAAATCTCGTTCTCCCCTTTTCAAACCGCTAAACTCTTACTATTTTTCAGGTGCGCGAGTGCCTTTTCCCTTAACCACTTCCGACCCCCGTTCTCCAAATCTCCAAATCTCTCTGCCTTCCCACCTGCCTTAAATCTGCAAAAGTTCGCTCCTGTCCCGGTTGAAATGCGTTGGGAAATCTGTTATAACAAATGCCTATGAATTCGGTGCCTGCACTCGAACCGTTTTTTGCTTCCTTCTTTTCGAATTGCTCCGTCCGCGGACCACTCCATGGGATGGCTTGACAGATTCACCGGGGTAAAAAAACCTCCAGACCCATCGGACCTTTGGAAAAAATGTCCGAAGTGTGGAGAAGTTCTGCTGAAGAAAGACCTCGAACGAAATTTTTTCCTTTGCGCCAAATGTGATAACCATCTTAGAATGCCCGTCTGGGACCGGATCGCCCTCCTCACCGACGATAACTCTTTCGTAGAAATTGACCAGGACATGGAATCCGCCGATCCTCTTTCTTTCGTTGACTCCGCACCTTATTCTGAGAGGCTCCAGAAAGCCGTCCAAAACACGGACTCCTTTGAGGCCGTCATCTGCGGAGAAGCACATCTTGACGGAAAACCCCTCCTCCTTGGAGTGATGAATTTCGATTTCATGGGCGGAAGCATGGGTTCCGTGGTTGGCGAAAAACTCACCCGTCTGTTTGAACGAGCCCTCCAGTTCAGATTCCCTGTCGTTTGCGTTTCAGCCTCGGGCGGCGCACGCATGCAGGAAGGAATTTTCTCGCTCATGCAAATGGCCAAAACCAGCCAAGCTGTGGTCCTCCTGAACAAAGCCGCAATACCGTTCGTCTCGGTTCTCACCGATCCGACAACTGGCGGAGTTTCCGCAAGCTTTGCCAGTCTGGGCGATGTGAATATCGCCGAACCCGAAGCTTTGATCGGTTTCGCCGGTCCGCGGGTCATCGAACAGACAATCCGCCAGAAACTTCCCGGTGGCTTCCAGAGATCGGAATTTCTTCTACAGCACGGAATGATCGATATGGTGGTTCATCGGCGCCAGCTTAAGGCCACTATTGGGCACATTCTTCAACTCCTGTCGTCGAGTAACCCTGCATTATGACCAGGGAATTTGATTTCGAACGCCCCATAGTCGAGCTTGAAAAGCGCCTGAACGATCTTCGGGCGCTTTCAGAGGACGGCCAGATCGATCTTTCAAAGGAAATCAAGGCGATCGACGACAAAATCGGAATCATGAAAGCCGAAATCTTTCGAACCCTCGAACCATGGCAGGTCATTCAGATTGCCCGCAACATCGATCGCCCGTCAACCCTTGATTATGTCAAAATTCTTTTCGAGGATTCATTCCTGGAACTTCATGGTGACCGCCTTTTCGGTGATGATCCCGCAATGGTGACCGGCTTCGCCCGTATCGGGAACCACCTCGTCGCGGTCATCGGTCACCAGAAGGGGCACGATACCGAGGAAAACCTGTATAGAAACTTCGGAATGCCGCACCCTGAAGGCTACCGGAAGGCTTTGCGCATCATGAAAATGGCGGAGCGGTTCAGGAAGCCGGTCATCGTCTTCATCGACACTCCAGGCGCCTTTCCTGGAATCGGGGCTGAAGAACGCGGCCAAAGCGAGGCAATAGCCCGAAATCTCTGCGAAATGTCTCGAATCAGCGTCCCCATCCTTTGCTTTGTTATCGGTGAAGGCGGAAGCGGTGGTGCCCTTGCCATCGGGATCGGCGACAAAATCTTCATGCTGGAATATTCGATTTATTCGGTAATTACCTCCGAAGGGTGCGCCGCCATCCTCTGGAAGGATGCGAGCAGATCGAAAGAGGCTGCCGGCGCTCTGCGAATTCGCGCCCAGGACCTGTTGGAATTCGGGGTGATCGATCGTGTTCTTCCAGAGCCAATCGGCGGCGCTCACCGTGATCCGGCAGCCGCCGCCGCAACCATTAAGGCCGCGATCCTCGATACTCTGCCGACACTTTTGGAGGTCGCTCCCGATGACCTTCTGGCTATTCGCTATGCAAAATTCCGTGGAATGGGTCGATATAAGATTGAACGAGATGCCGACAATGTCGAATAAGAAAAAAATCGACCCAAAGCCCGTCGAGGAAACTCCAAAGCACCGCGGCCGCAAACCTGTCGCCCCTGCGGAGCCCGCACCACCGCCTGTCGAGGAAGATCCCGAAAATCTCGCTGAATCTTCGGGCCCTGATCCGCTCGAAGAGGCTGCAGAACAAATCGAGCCGGAGAAAGAGAAGGTCGAATCGATCTTTGACGATACGGTCAAGCTCTATCTTCAGCAACTGACCAAGCTTCCCTTGGCAACCCAGGCCGAAGAGGTCGCCTTCGCAAAGCGAATCCTGGAGAAAGATGCCGATGCTCGGGAAGCCTTGATCAAAGCCAATCTGCGGCTCGTCGTGAGTATAGCAAAAAAGTATACAAACCGCGGGTTGCTTTTCCTTGATCTCATCCAGGAAGGTAATCTCGGCCTCCTTCGTTCGATTGATAAGTTCGATTATTCTTTGGGATACAAGTTTTCGACCTACTCCACCTGGTGGATTCGCCAAGCAATAACCCGAGCTCTGGCCGAGCAATCTCGAGTAATCAGAATCCCCGTCCATATCATGGAAATTGTGAACAAGGTACGAAAGAACGTCCGGATTTTCCATCAGGAACACGCCCGCGAGCCGACTCTCCCGGAAATCTCAGCCCGTGTCGGACTATCGGTGGAGCGAATCGAAGAGGTCATCAGGCTTACGCAGGAGCCGATCTCTTTCGAACTGAGCGTCGGAAACAAAGAAGACTCCGCTCTCGAAAACTTCATCTGCGATAACGATGCCCTCAGCCCCGAAGAGGCGGTCGTGGATACTCTTTTGAAAGAACAGATCGAGAAAGTAATGGCCGTTTTGACCCAAAAGGAAGGTCAGGTCATCTCTCTTCGATTCGGTCTCGAAGATGGAATCCCACGCTCTCTCGAAGAGATCGGTCGGATCTTGTCCGTAACGCGCGAACGGGTTCGCCAGGTCGAAGAGAAAGCCCTCAAAAAACTTCGGGCCAACACCACAACCAACCTGAAAGACTTCTACCACCGCGAATAAGACCAAGCCCGGTTAATTCGTATCTGCTCAAAAAGAAGGGGCATTACCTGATTCTCAACATAAAGTGAGATTCCTCACATTCGTTCGGAATGACAACGATGCTGTCATTTCGACCGTAGAGAGAAATCTTTTCGCCAGTGAAAGATCCCTCACTTCGTTCGGGATGACATTCGAAATTGACTTTACATCGTATCATCGTAACTTCTCAAAAAAGGGGGGCACGCGCCCCCCTTCGCCTTGCGAAGTGAATTCGCGAGGCTCATCCTCCGCGGTCGGGCGCTTTGCGCCCTCCGGCCTGCCTTCACTCTTTCCCCGACTTATTGAGATGATACGTATCATCTCAATAATGATGCACACGAACCAGATGGGATACGCACGAACCAGATGGAATCGGCACAAGACTGAAAGTGGGCCCAGCCGCAGCGCTTCCCGAAAAGTGGCGGGGGCTTAAGGGCTTCCACGTGAGATCCATAACCCCGACAGCCTGTGCCAGAGGCCACGCCGAGGCTGCGCCAGAAAAACCGTGTCAGTGAGGCTGCCTCAAGGAGGCTGGCTCAGAGTCTCTTCAGATGCTGCTTCAGAGCCCTAACACGATCTCCAGGTAATCTTTGGTCACGATATCGTCTTCAGTCGCTCCCAAGAAGACGATCAGCTCATGGACCACTCGCGATTTCTGTTCGGCATCCTGCCTGCTCCAGGTTCGGCTTTTGACCTCCAGGAAGCCTCCTAGCTCAGGTTTGGTGACCATATCAATGTTGATGTAAAAATCGATTTCCTGGAATCGGACCAGATAACGACGTCGATCTTTCTGTACCTCCACTTCAGATGATGGTTTGAAATACTCGCGATAGAACCTCAGACTGTTCGTCGCCGGGGCAAGATAACGACTCCTGGAGAGAAGCACCTGCCCTTCGATTGGGAAAAGCGGATCCTGGCCGATCAGGGTCAATCTGGAGCGGGCGCTTGTGACTTCCTGCTTGTCGTTTAGAAGCTCGTCTTCCCGGTAGCGCAGCCGCCCCTGGGAGCTTCCGGCAAATAGGAAATAGGTGTCGAACTGTCTGTAATGCTTCATATATTCGACATTGATTTCGGGTTTCTGAATCGAATTGATGATGACATCCGGATCCGGGATCCGAACCTTGATCTGAACCTCGAAACTTTCTTCCTCCATCGCGCCGCCGATTGCGACCAGCTTGGAAAGGACGCTCTTCTCGCGCTTTGCCAGGAATGAGTCGATTTTGTGGGCAAATTCCATGCTCCGTTCGAATAATGACTTTTCGTTCAGAGTAAGCAATTTTTTGTCGCGCATCAGCCATGACCCGTTGACCATGGTTGCGGAGACATCGCCGGACTTCGCCGCGTATACCAGCCTTGCGTAAGGCGCGTTCTTGTCCCGTTGGAAGGAAGGCATGTTATGTGCTTGATCGGTATCAACCATGATAAGATCGGCTCTTTTCCCGACGGTGATGGATCCGGTGATATCCCCGATGTGGGTGGCCTGGGCTCCGCCCCGGGTGGCCATGTAAACGACATCTCTTGCCGGAACGGCTGTTGGGTCGCCGGTCTGGAGTTTCGCCAGAAAACTGGTGAGTCTCATCTCCTCGAACATGTCGAGGTCGTTGTTGGATGCGGGGCCATCGGTGCCGATTCCAACCTTCACTTGGAGATCGTTCATCTTGCGAATCGGAGCGGCCCCGGAAGCCAGCTTGAGATTAGAACTAGGATTGTGGACAACCCCCGCGCCGTAGTTGTGCAATGCCCTGATTTCACCTTCGTCCACGTGGACGCAGTGAGCGGCGATGACCTTGGCACTGAAAAGATTGAGCTTTTTCATGTATGGAATGATCGGCATCCCGGTCTCGTCGCGGATCCCATCGACTTCAAGGAGGGTTTCCGAAAGGTGGATCTGTAGCGGAACGTCGAACTCGACGGCCATGTCCGAGCATGCTTTGATGATCTCGGGGGTGGTGGTGTAAGGGGCATGGGGCGCGATGCTTGGGATGATGAGAGGGTGCCCTTTCCACTTTTGGATAAACGTTCTCGCGTTGGAGAGGGCTTCTTCGAAAAACTTTGCATCGGGAGTGGGGAATTTCAAAACACTAGCTCCGCATATTGCACGCATTCCCGCTTCGGCTGCGCCTTCCGCGACGGCTTCCTCAAAATAGAACATATCGGCGAAGCAGGTCGTCCCGCCACGGATCATTTCGGCGCAAGAAAGTTGCGTTCCGAGCTTCACGAATTCAGGGGAGACGAACTCGCGTTCGACCGGCATCATGTATCCCATCAGCCAGACGTCCAGGCGAAGATCGTCGGCGAGCCCACGCATCAACGACATCGGAACATGGGTGTGAGCGTTGATCAGACCAGGCATGAGAATCCTGGCTTGGCAGTCCACAGTTTCCTTGCCTTCCCACAGGCGTCGGATATCTGTTTCGAGGCCTACCGCCACGATTTTGTCACCCTTCACGGCCACTGCCCCCGGAAAGTGCTGCCGAAAGGCATCATCCATCGTTAGAACGTGGGCATTGGTGAACAGGATGTCAGCTTGGTTCATTATCGTTTAATCCTTGGGTCAATTACCGGAAATCAACTTCCGGAAGGCTGTCAGGATTCTCTGCGAATCTTTCCCTTCGGAAACCGGCCGCTTCCATATTACCCGCGTTCCGGAACAGAAAGCAACCCGGCGGGAATCTTTATGGTTCTTCTGGATTTTGGATACTTTTAGGAAAGGCCAGGTAACTTCTCAAAAAAGGGGGGCACGCGCGAATGGTGCTTAGTTAAGCCTACTTTGGCTTCTCCAATATTTTTTCTACGATGGGTAAACACTGATGAACACGAATTTTATTCCGAGCATTTTTCTCAAGAATTTCCTTATCTAAGGGGCCGTTAAACAATAACTATGACAATGGTTGTTGTTTTTACGGCCCCTTATGGCC
>MNYA01000493.1 GCA_001872985.1 bacterium CG2_30_54_10
TCTTCTTTTACCTGCAATGTTTCTGTTTCTTGCGGGGAGCCTTTTCTGTTATTTATTCGTCCTTCCGTTCACCCTGAAGATACTTCTCAACACGGGGGATTTTCTTGTTCCGACAATCTCATACGCCGGTTTCATAGATTTTGAGGTTCTTTTCCTCATCATTATGGGAATAATTTTTGAACTTCCCTTGTTGATGGTTTTTCTGGACATAACCGGCCTTTTTCCGGCAGAGAGGGTTCGAGAACATCGGAGCATAGCTATCGTAATCGCATTCATCGTTGGCGGAATTATTTCGCCTCCCGACGTGGTCTCCCAATTCATGGTTTCAATCCCGATTCTGATTTTGTTGGAATCTGGAATCTGGCTTTCCCTGTTCATCAGACGGGTAAAAAAATCCCCGGAAGTATCCTGAAACAAAAAACTCCCCGACGCGTTATTGGTGAGGTATAATGCAGACTGCTAAGAACTGAGAGGAATCGGTCGATAATCGAAAGAGGTTTTTCAACTGAAACATGGGCTGGTTTTCAAGAAAAATCACAGATCCTAACGAAGCCTTCAGCCGCCTGACGTCCCCCGACAACAAGGCGACCAAGCAGGCTTCAGATGATTTCGCCGCGAATATCAACCACGAACTCGTCGAGTTTCTTTGCGAGAAATTTGAAGGCCAGACCACCCTTGATACCCGGCTGAAGATCCTTGAAATTTTCGCAAAAAAAAATGACGTGCTTTCGAACGAGGATCTTAGGCTGATCCTGAAGCTGCTGGCATACCCGGATTCCGTTCTTCGTGAGACTTTCAAGGAAATTCTTCAAAGCATTACCGAGGAGCGACTTAAACCTCTGACAGAAGTCCTCTGCACGACCTCCGATCCCGGGATTCGAAGCACCCTTCAGCATGTCATAGAAAAATCCGGAATTCTGGAGCGACTGCTGAAGCGTTGGGGGGAGTACTCAACGAAAGAGAAAATTTTGTACCTTGAGGAAATAGTTCTCCTCCAAAATGCCCATACCTACCCGATCTTCATGGACATCCTCAAAGAAGAAGTAATCGAGAGCAAAAAAGAAGAGAAGCGAATCATCCAGGTCGAATTCGGAAAGCATATCGAGAAAATCAAAGACAAAGCTTTTTTCGAACTATGCGTTAAGAGTCTTCCTAACATAGACCAATTGATGTGGTATGGAGTTTTCAAATGCTGCCAGTTCCACGGTGAAGAATTTTTTAAACGGGTTTTCGAAGATCTGAGCCGAAAAAGCGAGGGCTATCGGCTTGCGGTGTTCAAGCTGATGGAGCAACTTTCAGACCCTCTTTCATTCCCTTTCCTCTTTCCGTATCTGCTCGACAAGGCAAGGATCATCCCCCCAATCGTGCAGAACACCATTCAGGCAATTATCAAACGGATATCCGATGAATTGGAAGCAATGGATGAGCCGGCCCGAAACTCTCCAAAATCCCTGGAGCGGATCGCTTTTTTTACAAAGCCCCTTGAAGCATGCCTTAACGAGAGATACATTCTAGCAAGCAAGATCATGTCGGAATGCCTCCTCCGAATGGGAAGGTATCACTCCGACATCATTCTCCAAAACCTTCCGAAAATCCACAAATACAATGAAACTTACCTCACAAACTTTCTGAAGGGCCTTCCTGTCGATTGGCGCAAAAAGCTACTGGTGGACGCTGTCTGTTACAAAGATCCCGCCACCGGAAGAACCGCGCTGATCCTCCTTTCAAACCCCACCGAAAACTACATCATCGATACGTTGAACTCCCTTCTTCTCGAACACTTCATGGAGGTCCCCGCAGCGATCCAGGGCGAGGTCATCAATCTCATGATGGACCCTCGGTTGAAGCGGTTCGTCGAAGAGGTTCTCTACCACCAGGATCCTGCGCTCCGGTCCCGCATCCTCCAGATCCTCGGGGAATCGGGGTCTACGAATGCCCTCCAGATCCTAGTGAGCAAAATGCGTGACCCGGACTACTCGGTTCGGGTCGGCATTCTGAATTTGCTCAAACTGAAGCACTTCCAGACTCTCGAAGGAACCGAGGCGATGATGGAATTCACGAAAGACACCGATCAAAGCATCGTCCTCTCGACCATCGACCTCCTCAAGGATCGGGACCACCCCAAACTCCTTGGCAACCTCAGCAAACTACTGTCAAACAAAGATCAGAAATTGGCCCAGGCAGCTCACAAGGCGATCGCCTTTGTCACCAGACGAAAATATATTCTTGGGTTCGACAAAATGACGCTGGAAGCCAGATACGCCATCGGCACCTCGCTCATCAAAATGGATCCCACCTTCCTTGAGGATATCACTCGCGACCTTTCCGCATCAGATCAGCGTCAGCGAGTTCTTTCGGCACGCATTCTCGAAGTCCTTTGCGACCATATCCCGCCCGAGTTGAAAACCAACCTGATTGTTGCGATCCAAGATCCCGACCCGCACGTTCGCGCAGTCGTCATCATGGGCCTAGGGAAAATCGGCGGGCCATCGGTCGCGAATATGCTGGTCGAATTCCTCAAGGACCAGGATGACCGCGTCAGGGCCAATGCCGTTGAAGCTATGGCGAACGTCGGGGACCTGACCCTTGCCGAGGGTATTCTCCCGTGCCTCTATGACAAGAACAATCGGGTCAGGGCCAACACCATCATGACACTTTGGCGGCTTGGGTACTACCAGATCTACGATGCAGTCATAGAGATGCTTAGGAACCCCGACAAATGGATGCGGGCTTCCGCGGCCTTCGCTCTCGGAGAACTGAAAGACACTCGTTTCTTTCCGGTTCTGGTTGGATGCCTTCGTGACCCTGAGCCGAACGTCCGAAGAAATGTCGTACGGAGTCTGGGCAGGCTCGCCGCCCCAGCGGCAGTCGCGCCCTATATACGCCCCTTACGATTCGATCAGGACGAGGCAGTTCGTAAAGCGGTTTCAGACATCCTCGCCGCTCCCAAGTCAAAAGCCTCATGATCTGTAACTTCTCATTACCCCGAGTTATCGAGATAATGCTGTGATCTGGCCCTTTCAGTCTTCCCAGAAGCCCTCAGCCCTCATCGAGGAACTGGGGAGCTCAGACCCACTGGTTCGGAAAAACGCTTTCACGCAGTTGGCCGACAGCGAAGATCCTGATTGCGATGAGGAAATCCTCGGACACCTTCGAAACCTTCCCGATTCTTCCAGTGAGCTTCTATTGGCGCTTATAGACCTTGTTGGAAAACGGGGTATCGAAGACGGGGTCGATCTTCTAAAACCCCTCCTCCAGGAGGACGAGAACACGCTTCGGACAGCGGCGTTACGTGCGCTCAACCGCATTCCGAGCCAACGCAGCCTCGACATAATTATTCCGCTACTAACCGATGCCGACTTGGTAATTCGCAAGGAAGTCAGGGAAGCAATAATCAGGCTTTACGGAGAAAATGCGATGGGGGCACTTCTTCGAAGTGTACCTTCGGACCACGCTTCCCCGCTATATTTCGAGATTTCCTCGCTCCTGGATGAAATGAATCTATTCTCAAGAATGGTTGAAAACTTCTCGCACCCCGACCTCGAAGTACGAAAGTTTCACTTCCAAAACCTGGTAAAATTCCATCGGCCGGAGTTTATCCCGCTTTATTTGCAACTTGGAGAGAGCGCGGTCTCATCCCTCCAAGGAAAGTTGCGGAACGCCCTCTCGGAATATTCGCCCGAAGAGATCATTCCATACGCTCAGAAAGCGCTTGCAGGAAACCCGACAAAAGGCGTTGTCCAGACGATCGACGATGCCCTCTTCGGGCACAACCTCGAGTTCAAGGAAGACCTGTTTAAACTTGCTGCGGGAATTCAAAAATCGGAGTTGCGGATCCATTTTCTTTCAAGGCTGACGAGAAAGGTCGACCCGTTTCTTTTCCAGCCTTGCCTCGATCTGATCGATGACCCATCGCCACGCATCCGGACCCTTGTCTTCGACGCTTTGGCGTCCATTCATAAAACGACAATCGGGCGGCTGGCCGACCCGAATGAAGAAAAAAAAACCCTGCTTTTGAAGCTCCTCGAAGATTGGCGCCAGAGAATCGCCTCACTCGCTGCCCAAGGAACCATGGAGAACGGCCTCCTGGAGGTCACACGGCTTTTTTTCATCCTTGCTGAAGCTGATCATTCGCTTCTCGGCCCAGTCTTCGCCCGGTTATTGCGCGAGCAGTTCACCGAGTCGATGGCCGGAATCAGCTCATGGCCTTCCGAGGACCAGTTCGAACTGATCTCCGAAACGGTTCGCAAAGACACTTCGATCGCCGCGGTAATCCTAAGCGGAACGGGCCGAAATCCTGCGAAATCTTATATAAAGCTTCTTTTCAAGCTTTTGACGGTTCTGCCGGAGGGGGAGCGAGAGGTTTTCAAAAGGAACCTGGAGACCCGGCTCAAGGGCATTCGAATCACTGATTTCATGGAAAACAGCGATCCTGATATTCGGACGGCAACCCTTGAAATTCTTTGTGACATCGGCGGTGAAAGCCTTCCGAATGTCCTGGAAGAAGCATTGAAGGATCTTTCTCCTAAAGTCCGGACTTTCGCCCTTCAGGGGGCGATCAAGGCCCGGCATCCACGGATGGCAAAAATTCTTGAAGACGCAACCGCCGATCCCGATCCGGATGTCGCGCTTACAGCGATAAAAAACCTGCGCAGCGCTCTTCCGGCCGATCGGTTCAACGCTTTGCTTTCAAAACTGGTGGGCAGTCCCACGGACGAGATCCGCGCCTTCGTTTTGAAGGAAATCGCGAAGGTCACCAAACAAAGATACATCGCCAATTTCAAAAACCTTTCAGCCGAAGTGAGAAAGCTTGCCGGTTCGGCCATTCTGAAGCTCGACGGTTCTTTTATCGATCAACTGATCGGTGAACTCAAATCCCTCGATCCGGCCTCACGCCTCCGCGCAGCATTGATCATGGAAAACATTCAGGTCGGCGGAAAGGGCAAAGAAGCCCTGATGGCCGCGATGAAAGATCCCTCCCGCAAGGTTCGGGCGGCAGTGGTAAAAACGCTTGGTGTTACTGGCGACAAGACCCTTCTCACTCAGTTGATTGAATTTTTCAACGACCCTGATGAGCGGGTCCGGGCAAATACGATTGAAGCTATTTCCGGGTTCGGGGACGCACGTGCGGTTCAGATTCTTCTACCTTTTTTAGAAGACCCAAACAACCGTATCCGCGCAAACGCCGCGATCGGGGTTTGGCAAATTGGCAAAGTGAACGTGGTTCCGGTAGTTCAGAAAATGCTGGTACATAGCGATCCGTTGATGAAAGCCAGCGGTTTATGGGTCCTCGGTGAAGTCAGGAATGAAGGGGTTTTGAACCTGATTCTGCCGTTCCTACGCGATACGAACCTCCTGATCCGGGTGAATGCATTAAAAGCCGCAGCCAAGATAAAACCGGAGGCTTTGAAACCTTTTCTATCAAGCCTTCGCCAGGATTCTTCCCCTGAGATCCGGAAGATCCTCACCGATTTGAGTTTCAAGCTCATCTGATGGAAAACAATTTCGCGTTTCACCGATTTGCCCGGGCGTTGCGGGACTACTTCGCGAACGAGCCTTATGAAACCGAAGTCGTCCTCTTACTTCTTCTGCCGACCTTCCTGATTTTGGTTTATCTGTTTTTTAAAATGCGCCACACCAAACGTCGCTCACGCTTTCCGACCAAAGATCTCGAGTTCTTCCAGCTGGTATGTCTTCAGAAGGGCCTCGAGGAGTTTGAACGAATCATTCTTCTCAACCTCGTGGAAATATTCGGAATCAAACCGATGTATCAGGTTCTCCTCGACAAAACGGTTTTTCAGACGCTAACCAACCGCCTTAAAAAGGAAAGGCCGGCAGACCTTCCGCCAAAGGCAAACGCTGAAAACCTGCTGAAATTGGGAAAGAAACTCTTCCCGAACGAAAGTGCGTGAAGTATTTTGGG
>MNYA01000285.1 GCA_001872985.1 bacterium CG2_30_54_10
AAGATCGAAAAATGGAAGGAGGTTGTTGGAGGGATCTTTCTCATGCGTGAGCATCATCAGGCCATTCGCGGAAACCACTTGCACTCGTGCGTAATCAAACATTCTCTACCTCAGCGGACAAAACTCTGCGTGAGCCGGAAAAATGTGCTGCGTGCGCATCTTCATCAGTTCGCGAAAGTGCTCTTCTCTCTTTTCCCGCGTGAGCGCCGAAACCGGCTCTAACGCTTATTAGACTGAAAGTATCAAATACTAGAGATATGGGGAATCGACAGTAAGGATCTAATAGTTGATACATGTTTCTGCTGTTAGATATTTCATGGGTTTTCAGAGGAGATTTCCCGGTCGGAGACGATACGGTCGCGGAGGCCGAGTTTGTTAACCTGATTCCTGGGGAGACGCCACAGTTTCAGCGCGGGGTCCCAGAAACCGCCAGCCGATTTTACCTGTTGCCTTTGTTCTTTTTCCCAACCATGGATCTGAACCCAGACGGGTTGATTGGAAACAGGGGAAGTCCACGGGCCGCTGTCCTCGACCAGCTCGACGGTTGTCAGGCGGCGGGCTTTCTCTTCATCATAGCGGTACCTGACACACAGGAGCCGCACGCCATATTTCTTGACCAAACGTTTGGTGCCCCTCTGGCCGGGGTGCAAGGTCGCACGCACGCGTTTTCCTTCCATCGGCTCCTCTTTTATTCAGATTCTGGTTGAAGATGCCTAGCGAAAGCGGTATCCTTTCTTCATGCTACCAAAGACCACCAACCTTGGCAAGCCGATGCTTTTTGAGAAAGTGCGGGAAGCCCTGCGCCTGCTGCACTACAGCTATCGCACCGAGGAAACCTACCTCGGCTGGATCCGCCGCTTCGTAAAGTTCAATCTTCCGAAGCTTCCGCGGGAGATCGGGACCGAAGAGATCCGCGCCTTCCTGAGTTCGCTGGCAACCCAAGGAAATGTCGCAGCTTCCACCCAGAATCAGGCACTGGCCGCCATCCTTTTTCTTTATGAGAGGGTTCTGGGCATTCAACTCCCCTTCATCGAGGACATTACCCGAGCCAAAAGGCCCCTAAAACTTCCTGTGGTTTTTTCCCGGAGGGAAGTGAAGGCGGTCCTCGGCCAGATGCAGGGAGTGACCCGCACGATGGCCCACCTGCTCTACGGAACCGGCCTCCGGCTCATGGAGTGTCTCCGTCTCCGCATTCAGGACATCGATTTCGACAGGACTCAAATCATCGTGCGCGAAGGAAAAGGGCAAAAGGATCGCACCACCATGCTTCCGGGATCCCTTGTGGAGGATCTGGGAAAACAAATTGAGGTGGCCCTGTCCCTCAATAAAACCGACCGGGCACTGGGGTTCGGAATGGTCTACCTTCCAGGCGCGCTGGAGAAAAAATACCCCAATGCTCCCACCGAGCCGGGTTGGCAGTTCCTCTTTCCCTCACCTCGTCGATCGATCGATCCCCGGTCGGGTCGCGAGCAAAGGCACCACATCGACCCTGGGACCCTCCAAGGGGCGGTCAAAAAGGCCATCGCCCAGGCCGGAATCCGGAAATCCGCCAGTTGCCACACCTTCCGCCATAGCTTTGCGACCCACCTCCTCGAGGACGGATACGACATTCGGACCATCCAGGAACTTCTTGGCCACGCTAACGTCGAAACCACCATGATCTACACCCATGTCCTGAAAAAGGGCGGCAGTGGAGTGCGCAGCCCCCTCGATGGATTATGAGCTATGAGCGAGGCCCCTCTTCCGTCGAAGAAAGTCGTTTCCTCCGACCGCGTGAATCAGAAAAGCCAGAAGCATTAACATTAACGGAAAGCCCGATTTGAAAAGTCACTCTTCGCCACTCCTTTGAAAAGGAGCACAAAATGGAAACCCGGGATTTCCTCATGGCGATTCAGAAGGAACTGAGCGGCCAGATCGTCGATGAAGCCGAAGTAATGCTTTCGGCAGCGTGCAGGCCCAACAATGGGATGGATGAAACGCTTGCCTCGGAGCCTCACATCAACATCACCCATCGTGGATTGGTGACCAAAATTGATTTCATCATCCGGCAGGATTTGAAGTTTCGGGTTTACGCGCCCCGGCCACTGACTTCTCAGAGTGGCCATGCCTTTCTCGATCTTCGCCCTTCCAGCATCGTCGACCGCCTTCTCGGCAGGCTGGGGATTTTGTGGGCAGCCCGAACGGGTGATCCAGAGCTCGACGAGACTTATTTCCTCACCAACCTGTCGCAGGAAATGGCTGACCAGATCTTTTCTCCAGGCGTCCGGGAGGGTCTGCGCCGATTGAACCCGTTTGCCGAGTTTTCTTTGAATGACCAGGGATATTCTTTGCTTAAGGGGGTCGACATTGACGGTGGTTACCGGCCCGCCACGGCCATCCGGGGCTTTTACCTGTTCATTGACCCGGTTGGTTTGATCCGACCGCGGGAGTGAAGCCCTTTTAGGGGGGAAAGCAAACTCTTTGATTGTCTGGTTCACATGGTAGAATGCCCCCGGAGAAATCAGATGACGAAAAAGCGCGAAGACAAAAAAAGCCAGGGATCAGCGGAAGCCGGTTGGTCTCCTCTGGCGGCACTCCAGGGCCTGATCGAGCCCTTAACCGAACGATTGCGGAACCGCAAAAGGAAACGGAACGCCCGGGGCGAGCTCAGTTCCGGCGCTTCAGGAGAGCCGCTCCCGTCGAAACCATCGCAGACCAAAAGCGAGCTAGCCGAGGCGACCGAACCTGCCGAGCCAGCCACGTCCCCCGAAATTTCCGGATCCGACCTCGCCATCGAGTTTCACGACAAGATGGTGGGAAACGTCATGGCCAAGTTCCTCGAGGAAGGCTGGGAACCAGCCCTTCCCGAAGATGGGGCGTTCGGATACGATTTCGAGCTGACCCGTGGAAAAGAAAAGGTTGCGGTCCAGGTCAGAAGCCAGAAAGCACGGGTCTACCTTCCCCAATTGAGACGGTTCGAGGATTTTCTGGATTCCAGCGAAGCCCGGCGCTTTGCCCGAGGGTTCCTCATTTCCAACAGCGGCTTTGCCGGGACGGTGTTTGCATACATGGATTCAGAGGGCATCGGCAACATTTCCCTTGGAACCCTCGAAAACGGCACCGTGCGCTGGTTTCCCGAAGAAGACCCGACGGCCGGTTCATCTCCGCGAGAGAAACGGTACATCGGCGTTTTCACCTGCAAGGGCGGGGTCGGGAAGACCACTATCAGCGCTCATCTGGCCGGCGCATTTGCCCTGTGCGGATATCATGTCGTCCTGGTCGACCTGGATCGTCAGGGGAATCTGCGAAAACTCATGGGCGAGGGCATCTATCTGCCGCATCCGCGCAAGAAGGCGGGAACCACCATCACTGTTCTGGATCAACACGAATGGGACGAAAACCGGGACCCGGAAACGGGAATCGTCATTTGCGACTGCAACCCCGAATTCTCCCAGAATCCCGTGGAGCTGATGAGCCGCTTCGACTACTGCCTGATCCCGACGACCCTCAACCCGCTCGGAATCAACAAGAACGGATTCATCATCCGGAAAACCTTTCAGGAGATCCGCAATCTCAACCGGAAGACGGAAATGTTCGTCGTGATCAACAATTTCGATCCCGCCGAAAAGAAGCGAAACCAGGTGTTGAACGATCTATTGAAAAATGAATTCAAAGGTCTTTCCATGGCGGATCCACTGTGCCACTATATCGATCCTGATGATGTGTCGATCCGGTTCAGTAAGCAACTTTTGTATTGGGGCTACGAAACCGTCATCGAGGATGCCGAACCGCAGTTGTCCTTCCGGGCATTCGGCGGACGATCCCTTCCCCGAAGCGATTTTCTGGCGTTGGCCGAATACCTTCAAAATCATTCCGATCTCGATAAAATCAAGAAGGCCCTCGCAAAAACACCGGTGAAAAAATAGAAACCGGCTGCTGGAGCAAGAAAAAAAATCGAGACTGTAGCAAGTTGACAGACAGACCCTTTTTTAAAGACTGTCAACGCCGCGATGGCGGACCAGAGCGAAGCTAGACCCTAGCCGAAAAGGTACTTTTTCGGCAGGTTGGGCATGTTGGCACCACGCATGACCGCGTTCACCAATCATTTGCCATTGGGAGGCGAGTTGAGCGCCGAGGCTTTTCGGCGAGGGTCAAGCTATGAAAGCCTTTTCTTCCCGGGAGATTGCTTCGTCGCTCCGCTCCTCGAAATGACATTACGATAAATCCGTTTGCCAACTTGCTACAGTCAAAAAATTCCCTATTTCTGTAGTTCTACCGTTGTGGTATCCGCTTGACAACACTAACCGGCGAAGCTATTTTGTCATCAGGATGAAACTGCCATCCCAGCCTTCCGGGGGAGGGTCAGTCCGGAAGGCGGCACAGCGCTCGATATAGGTTTGCGAAGGGCCGTCATTGGGAAGGCGCTCCAGGATCGCCTGAAATGCGGTTTCCGCGCGGTCCCAGTCACGTGACAGGTAACACTCCATTCCTCGGTTGTACAAGAGGATAACTTCATCCCAGAGTGCGTCATCCTCGCCCTTCACGCCGATCAATTCAAAGACCTTGATGGGTTTGATCTTTCCCTTGACCGCAAGGAAGTCGAGAAAACGGGTGCAGATTCCGGTGCCTGCCAACCGTTCGTTGGTCGCTTCCGAAACCATCATCGAGGTATGATAGGCTTTGTTTGCTCCTTCCATGCGGGAGGCCAGGTTGACCCCGTCGCCGAGACAGGTGAAGTTCATTTGCACCATTGAACCGAAGAGCCCGACCATGCAGTAGGCGGTATTGATGCCGGCACGCATCGAGACTTCGGGAAGTCCTTTGGTGGCCCAGATCTTTCGCAACTCGGCCAGCCGCTTCTGCATGGCGATGGCACAACGTGCGGCCAGCAGTGCATGATTGGGCTGGGGAGTGGGGTAGTTCCAAAAGCTCATTACGGCGTCCCCGATGTATTTGTCGAGAGTGCCGTCGAACCGGAAGAGGGTGCTGGTCATTTCCCACAGATACTCGGTCATCAGCTCTCCCAGCTGTTCGGCGGTCAGCATTTCGGAGATCGTGGTGAAGCCGGCAAGGTCGGTGAACATCACCGTGATCTCTTTCTTTTCCCCGCCCCGCTTCACCGCATCAGGGTTTCGAACTATCTCTTCAACCATCTTTCCGGAAACGAACCGGCTGAATGATGAACGAACCTGGCGTTCCCGCATCCGCGACTCGAGGTAGGCGTGAAAACCACGGCCCACCCCAAACGAACCGAATGCCAGAATTGGAAGGCCGACGGGCAGCAACAGACCCTGCCGGAACAAGAGAAGGGATGCTCCACACCAAAGGCCCGACAGGAAAAACGAGGCCAGCCCCCCCGCCACCGCGCCGCTTCGGGAAAAGATACTTTCTACCAGGAGCAGGAAAGGCAGCAGTACCAGGCCGGTCAACAACGGCCAAGCAATTGGCGCGGCATCGGGATGCAGAAAAAGCGGTCGCAGGAAATCGCGGCGGGAGAGGGCGGAGAACATCTGTGCGTGCAGGTTAACACCGGCCATCTTCTTGAAATCACGGTCGAGAAAGTTGACCAGCGTCACATGGAAATCCTGGTCTTCAGCCAGGTGTGATCCAAGGAGGACGGCCCTCCCGCCGAAAAGAACCCCGGCCCGGGTGAAGGTGTGCCGCGGCGGTGCCTCTTCCCGTCTGGAGACACAGAGCTTGTGATCAGGGTGCGTGCGGCGAGGGGAGCTGCCTTCGACGAACCTTCATCCCAGAAGATCCGCCATGGGCCTGACTCGATATTATGGGTATTACTCAAACGTCTCACGCGGGAAACGGCTGAAACAAGAGGGCGACGACAAAGTGCCCTCAATAAGTGAATCGCTTGGAACCGGGAAAGCATTCCGACGGAATTGGGCACGGTTGATCCAGAAGATCTACGAAGTTGACCCTTTGGTATGTCCAAAATGCCAAGGGATTATGAAAGTGATTAGTTCTACTGTCTCACTTAATTTACCACAAGGGCACAAGGATCGGCATTGGAAGCGCAATCCAGAAATATTTTTCTTTTAGCTTTCATAATCATTCTTTCTTTGTGTTCATCAAGCCTTTGAGATAAAAGTGAGACAGTAGAATTAGCTTTATCGAGGCGAGAGACGTCATCGAAAAGATATTGAAGCACCTTGGCCTCTGGCT
>MNYA01000074.1 GCA_001872985.1 bacterium CG2_30_54_10
GGGGGCGGGGGCGAGGGCGGGGGAACGCTTCCTCTCCCCGATGATCATCTCGTAGTATTCGAAAGTCTGCCGGGCGATGCGCATCCAACTGAAATGATCCTCAACCCGCTTTCGGCCTTTCTTACCCATTTGAGACCGCATTACGGGATCGGCAAATAGCAGGTTTATCCGGTCGGCAAGATCCCTGGAAAACCGCTCCGGATGAGTAGCCTCAAAGGGGCTTGCCTTCATTTGATCGAGCGGCACGAGGAAACCGGTTTCGCCGTCCACTACCACCTCGGGGATCCCACCCACAGCGCTTGCAACGACGGGAATCTCGGACGCCATAGCCTCGAGATTGATGATTCCGAAGGGCTCGTAGATTGATGGGCAGCAAAAAACGCCGGCATGTGAGTATAGTTGGACGACGGTCTTCCGATCCACCATTTCGCGGATCCAGACGATATTTCCGCGTGTTGCGGAAACTTTGTCGATGCCTTCCTGCATTTCCTTGGCGATTTCGGGAGTATCAGGGGCGCCGGCGCAAAGAACTACCTGAACCGCCGGGTCGATATGCTTGAGCGCGTTTACGAGATGAATGATTCCTTTTTGGCGTGTGATGCGCCCCACAAACAGCAAATAGGGTTCTTCCCTGATGCCGAATCTTGTGAGTAGGTTGCGTTCCTTGACCTTTTTGAATGCCTGAATGTCAATCCCGTTATGGATGATTTCGATCTTTTCGGCCGGAACATTGAAATGCTTCAGGATATCAGCTTTGGTTTCCATGCTGACGGCTATGATCCCGTCGGCCATCTCCAAGGCGGTCCGCTCAACCCAACTGGAAAAATCGTATCCGTGTCCGAGCTGCTCGCGCTTCCAAGGGCGGAGCGGCTCCAGGGAATGTGTGGTCAGAATGAGGGGAATCCCGTAATTAAGCTTCGCCCAGATCCCGGCCATGTGGGTGTACCATGTGTGACAATGCACCAGATCGGCATCAACGCCGGCGGAGACGAAACTCAAATCGCAATCTATAGTTGTCCAGACCGACCGAAGCTCCTTTGGGGCTTCGGGAACGTCGCTTCGAGGCTGGAAACCCTTCACCCAAAGCCTTTCCTGATGCAAGTTCTGGTCACCGAAGCAACGGACCTCAACATCCGCAAGTCGGGCCATGTTTTGGGAAAGAAACTCAATGTGAACACCCGCCCCGCCATAAACCAGGGGGGGATATTCATTCGTCAGGTAGAGAATCTTCATTCAATTCCTCCATCTTCCCGGCAGCAATTACCCGCTTCACAAGCCACTTCCCCGAGGATCCTTCGAACAAGTAACATCCGGAATTCTTGAGAGGGAAGGGAAGCTCCTGGTCTGGTTCGAGGCATAACCACCCTCGAGTCAGGGCTTCGAGGACACCGGAATGGGTGACGATCAGCCCGATCCCGAAGTCGGCCTCAGACTTCTCGATTTCGCGGACGCCATCATCTGCACGTTTGAAAATATGCCCAAGGTTTTCAGTTGCGCCGGGGGGAACCCAATCCCAGTGGAGAAGCTTTTCCAAGGCCCCCGGAAAACGGGAACGAATCTCAGCTTTTGACAACCCTTCTAAAACCCCCAAAGAGCGTGACCGGAAAGCATCACGCGGCACGATCGGAGCGTCGAAGCCTAGTTTGTGGGCGGAGTCCAACGCCCTTTTTACAGAGCTCGTAAAAACCTGCCGCGGAAGAATGCCGTTCCGTCGCAATTTGGCGCCAAGATCAGCGGCTTCCGCCAATCCGCGCGGGGTAAGTTCGATATCACGCACCCCTTGCATTCGATCCTCGAGGTTGTAGGTTGTTTCGCCATGACGGATAAGACAGATGATCATTTGACGTCATTATTCCACAAACACGGGTCGGCCGCAATCAATTGCGTATTCAAGCCGGCTCTTTCATTCCGAGGAAACACTGGTACAACGGAACCGGGGCGCGTGAAGCACGCGCCCCGGATAATTTGTCATTACTTAAAATCAGCGAGCGGACGCCGCCCTTTGAAGGGCAGCGTAGCGCTGTTTTGCAGCTTGATATTCGTTGAATGCCTTCATGACATCATTGTATGGAGCGCCCTGAGAAACCGTGTACTCATACACTTGCTTTTTGTAGAGATAGACTTCATACGCCGCCTTCAATTGGTCGGCGGAAGGACGATTTACGATCGGGGGAACCGGATTCGAGTTGTTCGGAGACGAGCCCGTGGGAGAGTTTCCAGAGAGTGTTCCGTTGCCAAGTTCTTCAGCGGAATGACCGGAAACTTTAATGATTTCTGCTTTGACTCTCGTTATCCTATCGTTCGTCGGCGGGTGCGTGGAAAAATATTTTGTAACCTTGGAGAGGGAATTGTCCTTGTTGATTCGGTTGAAGAAGCGTATCAGCCCGTTGGGGTTGTAACCGGCTTTGTAAGTATAACTGACGGAAACTTTGTCGGCCTCGAACTCATCATCGCGGGAGAACTTCTGATTGGCAAGGAATGCGGCAACCGCGGCGGCAGCTGCATACTTTTTGGTTTGATCCTTCAGACCCAGCAGCGCAACAGCAGCAGTCATCAAACCTGCTTTTTCGGCCTGGCGGATGGAATGCTTTTTATTTACATGCCCGAGTTCGTGCCCAATTACACCTGCCAACTCGTCATCAGTCTGAATTGCCTTCATCAGTCCTTTGGTGACATATATGTAGCCGCCCGGAGCACCGAAGGCGTTGATCTCGTCGGTATCAAGGACTGCAAAGGTGTAGGTGAGTTCTTTCCTCTCAACAACGGGAACGAGGCGTCGCGCAATGCGGCCGACTCTGGCCAACATCGCCTTGTCTTTGACAAAGCCAGGCTTTTTCCGAAAGGCGTCATGGGAGCTTTTTCCCATGGATTTTTCGGCGGAGGTTTCCAAACCGCCGAGGAAATTGTCGGCAGTGGGCGTCTGAACCGTCGGTGTCGGCTTGTAATCGGGGTTGGGCCCGGCAAAGGTGCCTCCCAGAACATCGTTCACGCGGTCAAGAGTCGCATTCGCCTCATCAAGCCAATCGCCAAGACCCTTGGCTGAGGCCGGACCAGCCTGGAAGAAAATGCATCCCAGAACGATTGTCAAAACGAGGAACCGGCTCAAATACCTCATATTCGTGACGCTCCTTGTGATAAGCAGCATGCTATTTAGGTTAAGTTTAATGACGGAATCCGAAAGCGTCAAGTAAGCCGAAACCCCGACCATCAAGGAAATAGGATTTCTCGTGACTTCACAATATAGGGTGGGCCATCACCGGCTTGGGGAATCGGCTCCCGTTGCGGGGGCAATTTGCCTGATAATCTTCACGGGCTCACCACGCAGGTAGAGGAATCGGTGATAAAAGTCGATCAGGTCGTTCAGGCGGTTGTTCCAATACGATCTTATCAACGTTTCAGGATAGTTGGCAATCGTATAAGCCCTTTGGGCGTCAATCTCGTTGCGTTTCCAAAGCCAAGCCAGTTGGGCGGCAAGCTTCATCAGCCGATAGCCGGTGGCTTTGTCCCGGCCAGGGAAATTCGCCGTCGCAATCTGGTATCCGACGTAATGTACCTCGGAAATCGCGACGAGAATAGCGCTCGAGCGTTTTTCCATCTCTTCGCGGCAGTGGTCGATGCCATTACGCATCTCGACCTGATCCCCGTCCCTGATGGAGGTGCGGTCGAGTTCGCTCTCCTGACGCCTGAACCTTACCAATTCCCTGGCAAGATCGTCGAACTCCTGGGTGTCCTGGCGGTCCTGGAGTACCCAGACGGCCCGGCTGAGCATTCCGGCCCAGTATTCATGAAGTGATTTCGCGGTCTCCTTCCTCAGCCCGAAGCCTGCTTGAGTGGGCGAAGAGTTTGAGGCGAAAAAAAAGACGAAACCAACCAGCAAAACAAACGATCGCCGGGAAATTCCAATAAAAAAAACGAAACCTTTCAACATTAAAGGGCACGCCCCATATCCGCTAACTTAGACGCTAAGAAAACCGTAACTTCTCAAAAAAGGAGGGCACGCGCCCCCCTTCGCCTCGCGAAGCGAATTCGCGAGGCTCATCCCCCGCGGTCGGGCGCTTTGCGACCTCCGGTCTGCCTTCACTCTTCCCCCGAGTTATTGAGATGATACAGAAAACCGATCAATCGAAACGGTCCACAAGCTCGGCTATTCCGCCCTTGACCTTTATCTTCATGCGCTCCCACAAACTTTTAGGCGGTTGATACAGAGTGCTGACAGTAAAGTCCTTCTCGAAAAGGTTCTCGCGGACACTCTTTACGAACCCGGCATCTTTGCTCGCTACATTCGATTCGTAATTTCCGCGAAGAGACATGGTGTCCATGTTGGTGCTTCCGATGGAGGCGAACGAATCATCGCGGATCATTCCTTTGGCATGCAGCTTCCCGAGGCCCCTCTCGCCTTGGTACAGGTAAATCTTGACGCCGGCTTTCTGAAGTTTCTCGAAATGGAAGCGGGTTCCCGTGTCGTTCAGACTGTTCTCGGCGCTTCCGGGGTGAACCATCCGGACATCGACCCCGCGCTTCGCGGCGGCGGCGATATGGTCGATCATCTCATCATTGGTGATGTAAGGGTTGATGATGTAGAGGTATTTTTTCGCCGAATCTATTTCGCGAAGATAGTCAGCCTGTACATCATGCACGCCGCGGGGAATGTTGTAGGTCATCCGGCCGTTCATGGTTCCGCGATTTTGTGGTGGAGAAAAGTCACGGGCGCTGATTTTTGCGGCATCGGCGGGCGGGATTTTCCCACCGGAGTAAAGGTAGGAAAGCATGAGCTCGGCGTGCATCTGCTGAACGACTGATCCCTGGCATCTGACCATCATGTCATGCTTGGTTTCGCGAGAGGTCTGCTGAAGCGTGTAGCCGCCTACATACCCGATTTCCCCGTCGATGACAAACTTTTTCCGATGATCGAAGTGGAAGAAATCGAGCTTTTGTCCGAGGGTTGTAGCCTTGGTGGCGCGGGCATAGAAAACGACTTTTACGCCGTTGTCTTTATAAAATTTAAACAGTTTTTCTTCTTCGGTTGTTGAATACACATTCTTGGGACCCATCATACGAGCGCCGGAACGATCCGCGACGATCACGACGTCAACCCCTTGTTTAGCCTTTTCAGCCAGCATCCGGGCAAATTCCCAGCCGGTATTGTCGGCTTCCATCCCAAACATTTGGATGTGAATCGATTTTTTGGCGCCCTGGATATCCTTGGTGACCGAATGCCAGAAGGTTTCGTCGGGTTGGAGTTCCAGCGTGTTGTCATTCGTTTCCTCAAAACTGTTGTTCATGTCTTGCTCGGTAACCCTAGCCCCTGAGGTGATTTTCTCCAACACCCGGGCTACCGCCTGAGAAGCCGTGATAGGACGCGGATGTTCCGGATCTTCCTTCGACTTTTTCTGCACTGAATACAGGGTTTGGATTTGGGTTCGGGTTTTGGTTTCGTTTTGGATTTGGGGGATCTTCTTCAATGTCTCGTACACTTGCTTGGCGGCAAGGTATTCATCGCGCTTTACGCTTACCAGTCTAAAATCTGGAGAAGGCTGAAGAACCGCTGCCTGATAGGCATCGAGGGCCTTCTGCATGTTCGAACAGGCTGTCTGGAGATCGGCAGCCGCATAGAGAGGAAACGCGGCCAGGAGCGAAAACACGACCAACAACACGAATCTCATAGGCCAACCCCCCAGGGTAAGCATTCGATCATCTAATCATTGTATGAATCCAGAATGAAGGTGTCAAATGTTTCAAAAATTGGTAAGAGTTTAGCGGTTTGAAATAAGAAAGACGAAGAAAGCTGGGAAAACGAAAAAATAGAAAATAAGGAAAGGATTTTTTTGCCGCAGATAAACTCACCATTCGCGTAAACCATGATGCGCCTTTTTGAATTTTCCTGCAATATCTTCGTCCCT
>MNYA01000199.1 GCA_001872985.1 bacterium CG2_30_54_10
CTTTCCAGCCATTGCCAGCTCCTGTCGGCGAGGATTGGTTCAAACAACAGACCGGCAACGTCTTCTGGCTTCCGGATCATTCTCGCGCCGCGCCTTCCCTTGTCTTTCAATGCCCTGGCTTAGCTTAGCTTACTTACCATGGCCTGCCCTGGCTTTTCTTGCCCTGCCCCCTGGCACAGTTGGCGGCATTTTGCGGCGGTCGTCCCCGGCTACAGCGACGGACTCGCAACGGATTTCGACCGTTTTCCGTTCACCGGACCGTGGCCCAATTGGCCGGAAACAAGGTTATCCGGTTTCAGCGGTACTGTCAACTCCATTCCGACAATTTCCATTCCGGCAATTTTTCCAAAGCAATTTTCTGGAAGGTCTCCCAGCAGGAATATTTTGGGTGGTTCACTTTAGAGCCTCGATCCTGTACAATGCTACATGGACCGTGATTGGCAAACTTGCGTGCAGGGGATGAATTGTGAATTCGCCGATTGATATTGTAAACAAGATTCTGTCTCACCGGCTCCAGCAGGACGACATCCGGAAAATTCTCGGCTTCCTTTCGGAAAAGGAACGCGACGAATCCCTGAAAATGTTCGCTGATATCCTTGAAAAGGTCGCATCGGTTCTCGATGTCTCCACCCGGATGGTCGACACATCCTCCCTCAACAACTTGTTGGGCTTGATGATCCACATCACTACGGATTCCGTAAAAGCAGAGCGTGGAACGTTGTTTATATTCGACGGGGAGAATGATGAGCTTTTTTCGCGGATCACCCAGGGGGGTGAGACGGTCGAGATTCGTTTCTCCGCAAGTCAAGGAATCGCCGGCCTCGTATTCACTTCAGGAAAAGCCGTGATAATCCCTGATGCTTACGCCGATCCGAGATTCAACAGGGATATCGACGGCAAGACCGGCTACAAAACGCGCAACATCATGTGCGCGCCCATAAAAACCCGCGGCGGGAAGATTGTCGGCTCGGTTCAACTGCTGAACAAAATTTCCGGGGATTTTACCGGGGAAGACCTCAGCCTTCTCGAACTAATAACTTCCCATGCCGCTGCCGCGCTGCAGAACGCCCACCTGTACGAGCAGATCCAGCGTGCGCGAAGCGAGGAAACTTACCTTCTTGAAGTGACCACCGCCATCTCCTCAGAACTTCAACTGATGCCTCTCCTGCAGAAAATTATGGAATCCATTGTTTCGATTCTGGAGGCTGAACGCTCAACCCTTTTCCTGTTCGACGAGAAAACCGACGAGCTGTGGTCCAGCGTCGCACTTGGGCTCGAGAACCGCGAGATCAGAATCCCATCGCACCTGGGAATCGCCGGCTCCGCCTTCACGAGCGGCGAGACCGTCAACATTCCAGACGCCTACGCCGATGCAAGATTCAACCCCGAAGTTGACCGGAAGACAGGTTTTCAGACTCGCTCGATTCTTTGCATGCCGGTTGTCAATCGCCAGTCGCGAATCATCGGTGTCTCCCAGGTCTTGAACAAACGCGGCGGCCCTTTCAACCGCCGCGACGAGAAGAAGCTCCGCGCTTTTTCCGCTCAGGCCGCTGTAGCCATTGAAAATGCCAAACTGTTCGATGAAGTCCTGAATATGAAAAACTACAACGAATGCATCCTGGAAAGCCTTAGCACCGGCGTGGTGACTCTTAACGCCGGACGACGCATCGAGAAGTGCAACACCGCCGCGCTTCGAACCTTCGCTGTCCAGCGCGATCAGATCGTCGGCCACGATCTCGATCAGTTCTTTTCCGGACGCAACAAATGGCTGGCCGAACGCATGGAAAATGTTCTCGCCACTGGCCGCACGGACCTCTCCCTCGATTCGGAAATCACCCAGCCGGACGGCGCAACAGCTTTCGTAAATTTCAGCGGGGTTCCGCTGATGAGCGGTAAACAGGAATCGATGGGCGCCCTGGTCGTGGTCGACGACGTTACCAAGGAAAAACGTCTTCGTGGAGCGCTTTCCCGCTACATGCCCAAAGAGGTCGCCGAAAAGCTTGCCGAGGCCGAGGCCGTGCTGGGCGGGCAGATCCAGGAAGTCTCCGTTTTGTTCTCCGATATCCGCAATTTCACAGGCATTGCCGAAGCCATCGGCCCGCAGGAAACCGTCGCATTCCTCAACGAGTATTTCACCGAAATGGTCGATATTATCTTCAAAAACGGCGGAATCCTCGACAAATACATTGGTGACGCGATCCTCTCGCTCTTCGGGACCCCCTTCCCATCCGGGGAAGACGCCGATCGGGCGGTTACAACTGCCGTCGATATGATGCGCTCCCTGAGGGCTTTCAACTCAGCCCGCCTTGGCGACGGAAAAGATCCTATCAGGATAGGCATCGGAATAAATACCGACAAGGTTCTGGTCGGAAACATCGGCTCGCTCAAGCGCATGGACTATACGGTCATCGGTGACGGGGTGAACCTTGCATCGCGCCTGGAGAGCGCCTGCAAGTATTACAAGGCCGGAATCCTTATCAGCGAGATGACTTTCCGTCAGCTCAAGCGAACCTATCTCCACCGCGAGGTTGATTGCCTTCGGGTGAAGGGGAAACAGCAGCCGGCGTGGGTTTACGAGATCATCGATCCCGAAGAGGTCGAGAAACGAGACAACTTCCCTCTTTTCCTCGACCATTTCCGCAAGGGCCTCGCTGAATACAGAGCCCGCGATTTTCCCGCCGCGGGCCGGGCATTCCTTGATGCTGAAAAGATTGCTCCCGAAGATAACCTCGTGAAGTTGTATCTCGACCGGTGCGAGGTTTTTGTCAACAATCCGCCATCCCCCACCTGGGACGGCGTCTGGACGATGAAAGAGAAATGAACTTTTATTCGTATCATCTCAATAATCCCGGGGAGGCATGAGAGCGCACCGGAGGGCGCAAAGCGCCCGACCGCAGGGGATGAGCCTCGCGAATTTACTTCGCGAGGCGAAGGGGGCGCGTGCCCCCCTTTATTGAGAAGTTACTTTTATTCGATTCTGAAAAGTTGATTGAGGAGGGTGAAATGGATTTCTTGCTCGGTGCTGCAATTGGTTTCCTGGTTTGGTTCCTGTTGAATTATCTCTGGGCCGGAATTTACACGGTCGACCAGAATGAGCGGGCCGTAAAGACGGTTTTCGGCCGGGCTCAAAGGCTTGAGGGCAAAACCACTCTGCAAACGTCCCAGGCTCTTGGCCTGAATGAAGAGGAACGCGAAAGATATTCCTACCCTCAACTGGTGGTGATCCCACCGGGCGGCCCTTATTTCAAATTCCCGTGGGAGGAGGTACACAAGGTCTCTTTGGCTACCCAGACTGTCAACATGGCCTTTGACGCTGAGGAAGCCCATGCGAACCATGACGGACAGTTTCTCGACGCCGTGACCAAAGACCAGCTCAACACGAAGCTCGCCGGTCAGATCAGATACCGGGTTAGCGAAAAGAATCTCTACGCTTACCTGTTCGGATTGAAGAGGCCGCTGATACACGTCATGGGTTATTTCGTCGCGGTAATTCGTGAGCGCATTGCAAACTACGAAGCAAAGAAAAGCGAGGATCCCAGCGCCGCAAGTGGCATTTCGATCAACGACTTACGGAAGAATCTTCACGAGAATAACGAACACATGCTTCGTGAGTGCCAGCAGTCTGCCGCTCGTTACGGGATAACGCTCGAAGCTTCCCTTATCACGAGCATCGATCCACCCGACGAGGTCGAGAGCGCTCTGGCGGCAATCAACACAGCCCACAACGAAGTTTCCTCTGAAATCAGCCTCGCTCAGGCGGGGGCCGACCAAAGAATCGTTCAGTCCAGGCGTGCGACCGAGATCGAAACCTTGCGTGCAAAGTCTGAGATCGAGCCTCTGAAGAGCCTTTATGGCCAGCTCGTCGACATCAAGAAAAGCGGCCCTGAAGTTCTTAAAGCGTATGTTAGAAACGTCAAACTCTCGCTTTTCAACAAGGTAAAGCAGGTCATCATGGAGGTGGAAAAATGATCGAGGAATTCTTCACCGGATTTGCCCTCACTTTCTTCGGGTGTTTTTTCGCCGTTCCGATTTTCCTGTGGTTCGCCCGCGCCTTCGGAATCTATGCAATCGTGCGGGAAGGCCATTGCCATGTCTACGTTCTATTCGGAAAGGTTCTCGCCGTCCTAAAGGAACCCGGCTTTTACTTCCTTCCCTTCCACCTTGGCTATCAGGCCCCCGTCATCTACCTGCTCGGAAACTGCTACGACGTCGACATGCGCATCGACCAGGAATACCTTCGCAGCCAGCCGGTCAACTCCGAGGAAGGCGCCCCAATGGGAATCGGAATCTGGTACGAGATGTTCGTCACCGACCCGGTGGCCTTCCTGTTCAAAAACGCCGACCCGCGCGGTTCGCTTGCCACAAACGTCTGCAGCGCCACGATTCGATGTCTCAGCAACATGAAACTCTCGGATATGCTTGAAGAGCGGCATGAAATGACCCAGAAAGTTCGCCAGGAGGTCAGCGCTCAATCCTCCGACTGGGGTTACAAGGTCGGTTCGGTCTACATCCGCAAAGTCCATTTTCGTGATGCAAGAATGATCAAACAGATAGAGGAAAAAGTCGTAAACCGGCTTCGCCAGGTCACTTCCGCGATCAAACAGGATGGAGTGAACCAGGTCAGCATCATCACCAGCACCGCTGAAAATCAGGCCGCCGCCGAGTTCGCGGTCGCCGCCGCCGTCCGTCCAAAGATCGTCGGCGAGGCCTTGCGCGAAATTTCCCAGGATCCTGAAATCTCATCCGCTCTGTTCGAGATCCTGGAAGCACAGAAACTGGTCGAAGGCCAGGCAAGAATAACCATGATTCCAGCCGGAACTCCTCTCCTTCGAGAACTTCTGGCCAGTCAGACGCTTCCCTCATCTCTTCCTGCCGAATCTCCCGGCGCTCCGGCGGCCGATCGTCCCACAAGGCGATCCTCCAGATAACCTCCCCAAAAAGAAACAACTTCCCAAGGGGTTAAAATCAGGTTCTTCGGGAAAATGCGTAATTGCCCTTCGGGTTTTCGCTTTGCGAGGGGTTTTCCGCAAAGTCGCACTTTAGAGGTTTCCAGAAACCGTTGAGCCAGTGGAGCTACTTCTGAGGACCGGCAGCTAAATGAAGAATGCTGCTTTCCCCGATCAGATAGGCGGTTGCGAGAAAAATATGCATTATCCCGATGACCCTAAAATCAGTCCTTTTGCAAAAACTCAAGCATTCCGGCAAGAGGAATGTCTATCCAATCAGGTCTGTGGCCTATTTCATATTCGATTTCGTAAATCATTTTTTCGATCAGAAAAAAATGAAGCATTCGATGAAACTCTTTTTGGTTGCCGATGAGTGACGAATCGCCTCCGATTCCTGACCGGTATCCGGCAAGAAATTGTTCGCCCGTTTCACTTTCCCAGGCTCGAATCAGGGGGCAAAAATGTTCACGATCCTGCGGGCGATCCCTTGTACATTTTTTCAACGTCATACAGGCTGCATAATTAAACGAGCGTAACATCCCTGCCAAATCCCGGATGACTGATTGTTTGAGGCGGGCTTCCTTCGAAGTTCGATTGGGTTCGCCTTCAAAATCTATGATAAAAAAATCATTTCGGGAAAGGAGAACCTGCCCCAAATGAAGGTCTCCGTGAACCCTGATGCGAACCGCATCGGTTTTTTCCGGCAAGGCGTCCTGAATCAGCATGACGAAGCGTTCGCGTAACGCCAGAAGAGTTTTGATTTTTTCCTGAATTGGTTTGGCTGCCTGCAGCCGTTTGGTTTTAAGAAAGGCAAAAAGTCTTTTTCCGTCGCGGAGAACGCGATTCTTCCATTTTCGCAAATCATTGGGAGTAATTGGTTCCGGATCGAATGAAGAATTTCCTGTTAGGGGGGAAAGAGCCCGGTG
>MNYA01000201.1 GCA_001872985.1 bacterium CG2_30_54_10
CTGCCTTTGTTCTTCCCCCGAATTATTGAGCTGATACGAGATTACTTCATCGCTTGCGCTCCTTGCAAAGATATCTCTTCTTCGTTGATGTGCCGCCACCGCTGTTTTTGCGACCCGCTATCTCTTTTTGGGAACGCGTACCTATCAAAACCAAATAAATTCGTTGAAAATAAAGGATGACACTCGATTGGGAACTTCGATCCGATTTCTTCGTATTGATGACCGTCTCGTTCATGGCCAGGTAATTGTCGGCTGGGTTCCTCACCTGGCTACGCGGGCGATCATCGTCGCCAACGATCGCGTTTTCTCCGACTCCATGCGTCAGGAAATGATGCGGCTTTCCATTCCTCACGACGTCGAAATTCAATTCCACCAGCCACAGCAGACTACCTGGGTGGAAGGGCTTCCGATGGAAAGCCTTGTTCTGGTGTCCTCGCCTAAAGATGCCCTGGCCTGCATTCAAGCCGGTCTGCTCCCGGAAACTTTCAATGTCGGGGGAATGCACGCAAAGCCCGGCAAGATCGAGATCTTCGAGGCGCTTCATCTCGATGATGGCGACCGGGCCAGTTTCGAAGCGATCATCAGCTCCGGGCTGAAACCCATTTTTCAACCCACACCGCAGAATGAGCCGGTACCAATGGAAGACATCCTATAGAAAAAAGAGCGAGGGAAACCATGGCTTCGATCACATTCAGAAAAGTTGTAAAGCAGTATGAAGGCGCTTCATCGCCGACGGTCAAGGGCATCGACCTCCATGTCAATGACAAGGAATTCGTCGTTCTGGTCGGGCCTTCCGGGTGCGGCAAATCGACCAGTCTGCGGATGGTTGCCGGTCTCGAAGACATTACCGGCGGCGAGATCCTGATCGGTGATATCGTTGTAAACAACCTTCCGCCTAAAGATCGTGATATCGCGATGGTTTTCCAGAACTACGCGCTGTATCCTCACATGAATGTTCGCGAGAACATGTCGTTCGGCCTCAAACTCAGGCACTTTCCGCAGCCCGAGATCGACAGACGGGTCATGGACGCCGCCAGGATTCTCGGTCTGATCGAATATCTCGATCGGCTTCCTAAGCACCTTTCAGGTGGTCAGCGGCAGCGGGTTGCGTTGGGTCGTGCGATCGTGCGCGATCCGAAAGTTTTCCTGATGGATGAGCCGCTTTCGAACCTCGATGCCAAGTTGCGCGTCCAGATGCGGGCCGAAATCAAGAAGCTCCATCAGCGGTTGCAAACCACGTTTGTTTACGTCACCCACGACCAGGTTGAGGCCATGACCATGGCAGATCGGATCGTTCTTCTCCACGACGGCATCATTCAGCAGTATGACGTGCCGGCAGTTATCTACGAGAAGCCCGTGAACACGTTCGTCGCCACCTTCATCGGATCGCCGCCAATGAACTTAATGAAAGTCAGCAGAAGTTCGAAGGGTCTCGATCTTCCGCCCGCTCTCGAAGGAAAGACGTGCTCCTGGGACGTTTCTCTGGATGCGCTGTTCCGCGATCTGGAATCTGAGAAAACCTTTATGATGGGCATTCGCCCGGAGCACATCCTGATCGACGCCGGGGAAGACTCGGCCCAGTCTCTGCTTCTTCCCTGCCAGGTCGATCTGATCGAGCCCATGGGCGCGGAGACCTTCCTGTATCTCACCGGGAACGGGCACATACTGAATGCTCGAGTTGATCCAAGCGTCAAGGTACAGGTCGGCCAGACTGTGACCGCGCACATTCCGATTTCGCGCTTTCATCTTTTCAGTGAATCCTCTACCCGCCGGCTTCCCAGAAAGGGCGAAAATTGATGGCTGTCCGACTCGCAAAACCACGGGTCCGCCTGAACGCGCCGCTGTATCATTCAATAATTCGTGGGGAACACAAAAATGGAACGGAGGTCGCAAGGCACCCGACCGCGGGGAGTGAGGCACGCGGATTCGCTTCGCGCGTCGAGAGGGGGCGCGTGCCCTTTCTTTTTGAGAAGTCACGCGCCGCTCATGGCGCCGGCGGATCGATTGCCCATCGTATGGATCGGGCACTCGAATCATGATGGACGTGGCTTTTGAAGGATGTAAAGTTTGTTAACAACTCAGGCTGTGTTTGGATGCCCGAAAAGTGGCGGAGGCGAGAAACCTCTGCAGCAGAGGCTGGAAGCCGCTGCCGCTTTGAGCCGCCACATTATTCAAAGGTCGCCCCGGTCATGATGCGCCGTTCTTTCCACTTTCGGCTTTTTGGCTCGGCATCCTGCGCCCTTCTGGTTGTCGGGCTTTTCGGCATCCTTCTTGCCGCCGGTTGCCAGAAGAAGCAGGAGACCAAGACCTCTGGCGAGAAGGTCAAGATAACCTACTGGAACACGATGGGAACCCTCGAATCCGAGGCTCTGCCGTCCCTGGTCGATGGATTCATGGTTAAAAACCCCGACATCCAGGTTGTTTTGGAGAAGGTTCCCTTTTACGAAGCCCGTTCGAAGTTCGAGCAAGGAATTAAAGTCGGAGTTGCTCCCGATGTCTTTCGAACCGACCGCTTCTGGCTTGCGGATTTCATTCGATCTGGGCAGGTTGAAGAACTTCCACTCGATGCGCTCAAGGACGAACTTTCCGACCTTATCCCCTTTGCCCGGCAGGTGGTCACCGTGAACGAGAAGGTTTGGGGGCTTCCGCAATCCGTCGATTGTCTTTGCCTGCTTTACAATAAGGCCCACTTTCAGGAAGCCGGAGTTACTCCGCCTGAAGACTACGACTCCTTCCGCGCAGCCGCCGGAAAGCTTACCGATGCCGGGACGGGGCGTTATGGTTTTTTTCTCAATCCCGATGCGTGGTGGTTCGAGCCGTTTCTTTTCGCATTTGGCGGGCGTTATTTTTCCCCCAACGGAACGTTCGATCTGACCTCCGACCAGACCGTGAAAGCTCTCCAATTCCTTCTCGACCTCAAAGAAACGGAGAAAGCGGTTCCTCCGGTCAGCCTGCGCTCCAACGCTTATGACCTGATGATGCAGAGTTTCCAGAACGGTCAGGTTAGCATGATCCTGAACGGCCCGTGGTCGATTCGGCCCGCTCTGGCGGGCTCGGCGTTCAAGGATCGATCTGAAAACCTTGGAGTGGCCCAACTTCCCAAAGGTCCGCAGGGGCGCTTTTCCCCGGTTGGGGTTCAAAGTCTCATCATTCCAAAAGGCTGCCGAAATTCCGCCGCGGCGCTCCGGTTCATGAAATTCCTGTGTTCGGAAGGGGTTGAGTCGGCGCTTTCGAAGACCAATTTCGGCATTCCCGCGCGGAAATCGCTTTTTTCCGATCCCGAACTGAAGAACGACCCGTTTCTTCGTCCTTTCATCGAGCAGATGCAGACGGGTGATACATCAGAAAATCGGATTCAGACAAGCCGGTTGTATGTTATTGTCGGGGAGTTTTTGATGAAAATCCTGAACGGCGATCTCGCTCCCCGGGATGGTTTGAAAGACCTTGAAGCGGCCTGGAAAGCCAAACCATGAGTTCCAAATCCGCGCTCAACCTTGCGATTGTCCTGCATGCCCATCAGCCGCCTGGAAATTCCGATGCGGTTGTGCGGCAGGTGATACTCGCATCCTATCGGCCAGTGTTGAAGGCTCTGTCCGAGCAGCCTTCAATCCGCTTCTCCCTTCACATCAGCGGAAGCTTGTTCGAGAGGCTCGAACGGCTCGACCCGGCCTTGATCGAGATTATCGGAGCGATGGCGGAATCGGGCCAATTGGAGCTTCTCGGCGGAGCCTACCACGAAGCATTGCTTCCGATAATCCCCGCGGTCGATCGGCTTGGGCAACTAGGCGATTTGCGCCGGCATCTCAAGAAGTCTTTCGGTTCCGATGTCCATGGCGCATGGATCGCCGAGCGTTTCTGGGAACCGTGCCTGGCCGCGGATCTTGCCGTATCGGGATATCGCTATACCCTTCTCGACGAGCATGGTTTCCTGCAAGCCGGCTTCGAGGAAAACCAGTTGTGCCGACCATTCCTGACCGAGGATCAGGGCTTTTCCCTTGGAATTTTTCCGATTTCGAAAGTGCTCCGATATCTGCTGCCTTACGTCGATCCCGAGCAGGCTATTCGGGTTTTCGAAGGACGTTCACACACCCATCCGGATTCGGTCTGGGTTTTCGCGGACGACCTCGAAAAATTCGGCGCCTGGCCCGGGACCTTCACCCGGGTACACGAGCAGGGTTGGTTCAAGGATTTCCTCGCGCATCTCACGGGCGCCGATGACTGGCTTCACAACGTTACCCTTCATGATGCCTGGGAAACCATTCCCAAAGGCGGATTGGCATACCTTCCGGCCGCCTCCTACCCGGAAATCATGCGCTGGTCGCTTCCGCCCGGGCTTCGGCCCGACCATACACGCCAGGGCTTTCCGCGGCATTTTCTCGTTCGTTACCCGGAAGTTAACCTGCTTCACAAGCGGATGCTGGCGGCGAGTCAGGCGGTTCATTTGATTCCAACGCCGCCGCGCGAGATCCTCGACCAGCTCTGGATGTCGCAGGCAGCATGTCCGTACTGGTACGGCTGGTTCGGAGGGGCATATCTGCCCAACCTCAGACTTCATGCCAAAGCCGCGGCTACGCGTGCCGAGACGATGGCTTTCAAAAAGTGCCATCGGTCTCTGAATTATTTTACAACTACCGATTTCGACTATTGCGGCCATGAAGAGCTGATCGTCTCGACGGGCAGCCAATGGCTTTTAGCCAAGCCCCTGGGCGGCGGAATCCCGGCCTGGGAAGACCGCCGGACCGGCTTCGATCCGCTGTCATGCATGAATCCGTGGCTTGAAGAGGGTTCGGCGCATGAAGGTTCTGGAGAGCCGATTCTGCCTTTCGAGGATCTGATTCTCGATTCCGAGATGACGATTGAAAATCTTCTTCACAGGAACCTTCGAATAATCAAGGGTTTCAGGGGAGATCGGTTCGACTTCATTCCGGTTCAGGATGGGCGCCGGATGGGGGTCCGATTCGAGATCGAATCGATTCTGCCTTTTTCCGAGCACGAACGAAAGCTCGGGCTTCGCAAGACCTTTCTATTGGATGAAAAAACGCGTCGGATGGAGGTTGAGCTGAGCTTCAGGAACCCCGAGTCCCGAAATCTGGAGTTCACCTACGGGCTTCGGATTCCCCTATCCAGCGTTTCGGCTGATTCGCCACATCCGTTTTGCCTCTCATTTCCTGAGGTCGGGTTGGCTAATCTCGACGGGATGTGCGTTGGAGAGGTATGCGGGGTCACAGACATTCGCTGGGATTCCTCTTGCAATCCGTCAAGCCTTGGCGAACCTTTTACAGCGAAGCTTATCGGAACCCGCATCCAGGTCGATCGACCTATCTCAGCCTGGTATTCTCCACTGCTGACGGACATTTTATTGGAAGGAAAGCGTACCGCCATTTTTCAAGCGCTGATCCTGATGTTCGTGATCCAGCTCCGGCTCGGAGCCGAAGAGACTTCCGCATTCCGCTTCCAGTTTGGCGACCCGGGTAGGGGAATGCGATGAACAGTCTTCTGACGTCGGCTTTCATCGTGGCCCTCATTGGCGGGGTCGTAGACCTTGACTCGACTGCGACCTGGCAGTTCATGATTTCACAGCCGATCGTTGCAGCGCCCTTAACCGGGCTGTTCCTGGGTTTGAGCGCCGGTGACCTCGGTGCGGGGTTGAAACTCGGCCTCATTGTCGGGGCCATCCTACAGCTTGTCTGGATCGAGCAGCTTCCATTGGGAATGAATGTTCCCCCCGATGCCGCCCTCTCCTCGGTTCTTTCGGTCGCGCTAGGTTTTCTGGCCGGCCATCAATATGCGACCTATGTTGAACGCGAGGTCTGCTCCACGATTGCGCTGCTTCTTTCGGTTGCCCTGGGGCTTCTTGGCCGGTCCC
>MNYA01000506.1 GCA_001872985.1 bacterium CG2_30_54_10
TGGGGCTGGGGCTGGGGCTGAGGCTGAGGATGCGGTTGAGGTTATGGTTGAGGTTGGGTGCGAGGACGATTCCTCGCCGTAGTCCTCATCAAAGTTTCTGGATTCATGCTGACTCAAAAGTTTTACCCCACTATCCTTCAGGACAGGGAGCAGCACTCGTTCAACTTCAAACCAATCGCGATATTCAGAAAACAGGGATAGATAATACGCATCCTTGATGTTGTAAATCCAAAGAAGGATCAAGACTACGCTTGAAAAATAACAAACGGGAAGGATTAAAAACGCTCCCCCGAAATCAACCAGAAGATCGTAGACCAAGCCCTTTGAATAAACACTGAAGCCGGCAAGCGCCCCGCCAAGCTGAATCACCAGAAGAATGATTCCCTTGTCAATATGGCCCGCGTAAATCTGGCCCATCCCCATGACGAAGAAAGACATCAGGGCTGACAAGCCCGGATTGCGAGATGAATGCTGAAGACGCTCCCGGCGATGGTCTTCAAGCCAGGAATAATTTTTCATTCCACCCACAGTTGCCTTCCGTTCGCTCTCAGCGACGAAACAATGGAAAGGGCATCCGATCTTTCGCCGGGGTTCAACTTCGAGCCCAAAATCGGATGTCGGCGTGCTCGCCAGAAAGGACGGTACTCGAGGGAAACCCAAACGGGAAGATCTTGACAATCAGGCATGGCCTCCAGGCCGGCGCCCCAGGATTTCGCCCGTCCGGGGAGAACCAGGTGGCGGATCCAAACACCGGAGATCCGGTTTGAATCGGGCCGAAAGAACCCCGTTTGGTTAACCCAGAATGCCAGGTTCGAGGCAAAGCGGGTGGGATAATCCGCCACGCCCAGAAAGCTTTCCGCATCTGCATTCGAAAAGACCTTGGCATCCAGGGAAATCGCATCGACCAGTGTCCGGAGATTATTTGAAAGGGCCAAATCCTCGTGCCCCCCAAGCTTCATGACAATGGGGAAAGACGGCGCCTTTCGGCGCACTTCAAACAAGGCGGCCCTCAAATCCTTTTGGAAAGCGGCTTCGGGGTTGACCAAGTATAGGCACGAAGCTCCTCTTTTCCTAAGAGCCTCGGCCGCCTCCACAAACTGGTCGACAGACCAATCTTGATGACTGCCATCCCCGTCGCCCAGATAACAAAAAACGCAGGACGCGCTACAACCCGCGAGCGCGATCATCCCCACCTTGCCACCCAGGAAGCTTTCCTCGCCCTGGTTGATTCCCCAGGAGCGGCACGGGATCCTATTCGAGGACATCTATCACGCAACCGCTGTTGACAACGCAAAGCTTCACGCTGTTTTGCAGACACTGCTCGACGAGTTCCGGACGCTCTTTATTGGCGATTATCATTCCCCGAATTGCGTTGGCCTTGAGCTTTCCCTGGGAGATGTCGGCTGCAACGGAATCGAGATTGTGTTTCGCCCATTCAAGGACTTTGAGGGCTTCAAGCAAATCTTCGGCGTTCGGATTGAAGAGAATCTCCGCGGCAAGGAGCGTCCCTCGGCGGTCTTGGCAGAGAAGGTCGATCCGGAAATCATGGTCGCCCGGCAGTGTGATTGAATATTCCCGGTTCAAAAGCCTGATTCCTTTTTCAAGCATATTGACGTGACTGGCGACCCACTCCTCGAAATCGTGTTTGCATCCGAAAAACGAGTTTCGGGAAAATTGCTCGAATACATTCTCGAGAGTGGAAATCCGTTCTTTAAGTTTTTCATTTTCATCGTTGACCCGACTCAGCCGTTCCCAGAGGTTTTTATTTTCATCGAGCAGAACGATCAAACCCTTAACTTCGCCTTCGTTGAACTCTTTCAGAGGGCGGGAAATAAGCCGCGTCACGAGGCCTCGAAGCACGGTCATCGCATCGTTGGCGAATGATGACTGAATTTCCTCGCGGCTTATCAGAAGAGTCGGGGTTTCAGCTTCCGGGGACCAGCGCAAAAGCAGATTATCGCCGGGGTTAAAAAAACGAATGGCTTCCCCGATGATGAGATTCCGCTTTTCAAAGTTGGGAGCCTGGCCCTGTATCTGGCGACCCCCGAGGTCGATTGTGAAGGGCTCGCTGTCAGGGAACATTCGCCGATAGAGATCATCTTCGCGGACATACCATTTCAGAAAGCGGTGTTTGTGTTCATTCGAGGAAAGTCGTTTTCTGATCATGATCTTTTCGCTTGGATCGACAAGCCTGGCAAGAACATCCGATCCTTTTTCAGGGGCGATCGAGAGTGCGACTTCCGACCCGGCGATGGCTTTCATCAGGGGTTCCCCGATGTAGAGCTCGCGCTTTTCCCACTCGACGGTCAGGTGATCGAGACGTTGCCCCTCAAAAACGAGGTCGAATACCAGGGTCTGGGGGATGATTCGGCGTAAGAGGCAGTCTTCGGCGTCCTCCCAGCGAAGAATTCCCTTTTCAATCTCGTTCTGCGTGAGGGTTTTCCTGAATTCCATCATTTCAAAGACCCCAATCTGTCAATTTCCGCCGAAGACCTTCGATTAACCGCTGAACCTGAACCGCGAGGAAATCCTTGCCCTGGTCGAGTTTCTGCGCGATAACCGTGGAGAAGGGAACTTCAACGACTCCTGGGGGAGTCACGAACACGAAACGTTCCTTCGGAATAGTCTCGTTGATCCTGTATTTGAGAACCTTGAGCGTTCCCCGGAGAGAACCGTCAGGGGCGAATTCTCGAACTAATACCGGTAGAAACGACTCCAGAGAAAATGCCAGTTCGTAACTTCCCACCTCGAAAACATCTTTGAAAACATTGTTTCCGACCGGGGTGAAGCGCATCAGCTCAAGCTTTTCAAGAGGGATCGACAACTCCTTTGCATAGCTTCCGATTTCCTTTTTGTCTATCATGACCACATTGAAAAACGAGAAAAGAGTTTTTCGCGTTACGCGGGTCACGATCTCCCGGGGGTTTACCCAATCTCTGAGGGCGTCTGAAATCCAGCCGCCACCGGACGATGTGTCAAGAAGGAAAACCTCGTTGAGTGTCGAGACATAAAGCCACAACCGCTCTCCATCGAAAACCACACGTATCATGTTGTTCTGGAAATCCATGGCGAACTTGTCGGGACTTTGAATCGAAAGAGTGACCAACGCCTTCATGCTTCCCGAGGAGAGCTCAACATCGGAGGAAAGTGAGAAAATCTGCTCGGTGCGCTCCTCCATCTGCTGGAACAAGAGATCAGGGGTCGTTTCCAAGGCCCAGGAGGCTTCCGTGAATGCGAAAAGACAGGCGACCGTGGCCAGTACCAGTTTAAATGCAAATGCAAAAGACCCGCCCAAACGTAAGTAGTGGGGCATTCTGACTGATGGGCGCTTGTCATTGAGAGCGAAGCGAAGCAATTCTCCTGATCCGGCTGATCCGGATTGCTTCGTCGCTTGCGCTACCCGCAATGACGGTTCACTATCAGTCAGTGCGCTACCACTACCAAAACGTGCGATGTATCTACCAAATAATTTTGGGAAAGCCATTAAAAATTCTGATTTTAAACGAAAAGATTGCCCGCCCTCCGGCTTTTTGGGAAGATTGCGTGCGGTTCCGTTGTTTTCGGTCATCTCAACACTCCATCCTTGAGATTTTTGGACGCGCCGACAGCGGTTTGTGCGGCTCTGGCAAGAAGGGGAAAACAATTTTTCAAACGCGTTCTGAAAGCCGAAACAGTTTCTCTGCCAAGAGGCGACTGCTCCATGCCCATGGCTTCGACGACCTTGCAAAGAAGCCCGCCGTCAATGATTCCTTGAAGAATCTCCGCCGCGGATTTTTTAACTACAGCCCGATCCAGGGCTGCTTCGATGAACTCGGATTTTTTTCTCAGCAAATCCTCTGAAAAAGCCCCTCCGAAGCCACCCTCGCGAAACGATGGTTTCCATGAAAGTATGTCTTCAACCCGAAAGTCCTTCGACCACTGAAGGGAAGCTGCGCTGACATCTCCGTTGGCAATGTTCGTGAGGGTCGGCAGGGATAATGATACAAACCCAACCGGGTCGGGGAGCAGCTCCCCGCCGAATCCGCTCAGAACACGGATCTCTCCGCAAATACATCCGCGGCAGAGGAGGCTCCAAGAACACCCCGCCTCAAGCAGCGGTGTGGCGGGGAAGGCCTGTCCCCTGATTTGGAATGACTTGGCAGGCCATCCCTCAGAGCCAACCGCGGCGGGAATGATTTCCTGAAGTCGGGTTATCAGCACTGGGTTGAAAGGCTTTTTCAGCCAGATAAAACCGGCCGAACATGACCCAGGCGGGGTTTGGCAGTCATCCTCGGCGGCTATGACTGGAAAACAGAACCAGTTTCCTTCTCCGGGCAGGAAAACCCGGGACAGGATCTCCGGATGCGCCCAGGGAAACGGCAGGACAGCAGGCACCGCTGGAAGCTCCACAGCTCCCGCCTTCAACAGCACCGCACGAAGATTCTGTATGAGCGCGTTCAAATCCAAGTCTTACACCTGACTTTACTGGAATTAAGACGATCCCCGGTTCCCCGTGGTTGCCAGGACATTATACCATTTCCAAACAAATTCGTGCATAACCAATTGGAAATGGTAATATACGATCGAATCAGCCGACAGGAAAGAGATTTTCAGTGAACGAACTCAATGGCGTGTCTTTCATCTCACAGGTTCAGCATCCCGGGGTTGTGGCCCTGATTGTATTCTACGCCGACTGGTGCGCTCCCAGCCGATTGCAAATTTCAACCTTGGATTCCCTGACTAAAATCTTCGGAACGAAGGTTGTCATCGGCCAGGTAAACGTGGATCTTGATCCGTCCCTGGCCGACCAGTTTCAGGCCCGAACGCTTCCGACAAGCCTTCTGATGGCCGGCGGAGAGTTGGTCGAGATTCTTCCCGGGTATCAGCAAGAGGAATTCCTGAAGCAGTATCTCGATCAATTGTTGGAATCGGCCTCACAGGAAGCTCCTCCCAGCTCGTCTTGAACGCGGATTCGGGTGATTGAAACAACCCGGTTATCATTTCCGAGCTCTATCAGCACGCCTTCGAGAACCCCCGCTCCGGCCGCGGACTGAAAACGCTCGGAGTACCCGTTCAGAAAGCGCCCGATGACGATCTGCCTCGAAACGCCAAGGATTCCATCGCGGGGCCCGGTCATTCCAAGATCGGTGATGGTCCCTGTGCCGCCAGGGAGAATGCGCTCGTCCGAAGTCTGAACGTGGGTGTGGGTGCCTGCGACGAATGCAACTTTTCCGTCAAGGTGCCAGGCCATTGCGATTTTTTCCGATGTAGCTTCCGCGTGGAAATCAACCACAACCGCAACAGCGGGAGGGAAACGTTTCAACAGCGTATCAGCCCACCTGAATGGGCAATCGGCGGGTTCCATGAATATCCGGCCGGAAAGGTTGACGATGGCCAATGGTGGTTTTCCCGCTGATTCCACCATGGTCCAGCCTTTGCCGGGGAGGTCATCCCCACCGAGATTATGTGGCCGAAGCGCCCGTGAAGAATCGGCGAAAAGCTCCCTCCAATCCGGGCGGGAAAAATTGTGATTTCCACCGGTAATGACGTCCACACCCCATTTCAGGATCTGATCTCTGTGCCGCGGAGACAACCCGATGCCTCCAGTTGCGTTCTCCCCGTTGGCAATGACCCAATCAGGATTGAACTTATTCCTCAGATTCTGTAATCCGGTGGCCACCATTCGACGACCCAGTGCTCCGTAAATATCGCCGATCATCAGGATTTTCATCCAAGGAAAGCTCCTTTCCTGGAAGGCCCGGGGAGGGCTGAGGGTATCATCTCAATAAGTCGGGGGAAGAGTGAAGGCAGACCGGA
>MNYA01000267.1 GCA_001872985.1 bacterium CG2_30_54_10
AGATGCCGCGTCCACTATTTGGGGCCGAACCGAGAAATTTAGCGGACATTGTTAGTCGCGGATGGTCCTGTTCGGTGACGACCTCGTTCACTTCCTCGACAAAGCGCCCGAGATGCGCCAAGCGTGTTTCCAATTCGCGGAATCGCGTATCCTGATCTTCGGAGATTTTCTCGAAATGCGGGTTTCCTGCTGAATCAGTTGTACGCGCCAACGGTCATCCCCCAATCATCCGGCTTGCCACAGCGATGCCAAGAAATACGATGAACAGAAAAAGCAGGGCTTCCACGAGGTCATGCCCCACAGCTTCACCGGAATGATAACCCAGTTGCCTTGCCCATTGCAGAAGTTTTTTCCGATCCTCGTCGCCGAGCGCGTCGTAGCCCGCTTCCGCTTCCCAATGGTGGAGAAGTTCATGGGCAATGGTGCGAGCGATCTCACGTCGTATCACCCGATCTTCGGCGCCCCGGAAAACCCGTTTGAACGAGCCGAAAAAAAGCGTCACAGTCGGGCCGTGAAGTTGTCCCTGCCTGCGGTAGGTTCCAAGGACGAAGAGCCCTGGCATCGCGCTTTGATGACGAAAAGCCTTGGGCTCGACAAACACTCCGGCAATCCCCCGGCGAAACCGGATGGGAATCCGGCGCACCTCACGCATGCAAAGACGTTCAAATCTATCCAGGCTGATCATTTTGGAAATGGAAAACCTGAACGATGTCGAAAAGCAGGGTCACACCTTTTCCTGGACAATCGGGTCTTGCTTAATACGACCGTTCTCGTAGGCTTTTTGAAAAGCGTCGACCACCGCAGGATCGTAGTGGGTCCCGCGGCAACGGTGAATCTCGGCAATCGCGATCTCATCGGGTTTCCCTTTGCATTCCGGGTGGTAGGGGCGATTCGAAGTCATCGCATCGAAGCTGTCGGCCACTGCAATAATGCGGCCGGCAAGGGAAATCTCATCGGTTTTTCGCCCATCGGGATAGCCGGTTCCGTTATACCGCTCGTGGTGATCGATCATTCCCGGGATGAACATGGAAAGCTTCTTTACATGCCCCATGATTTCCGCGCCGATTACCGGGTGCTTCTTGATCTCGGAAAACTCTTCATTGGTGAGCTTACCGGGTTTTCGAAGGATGTTCTCGGAAATTCCGAGCTTTCCGATGTCGTGAAGGAGAGAGGAGATCCTGATCAATTCCAGTTCTTCATCGGAAAGCCCCATTTCGATCGCAATACCCACGGAGAACTCGGTAACTCTGCGCGAATGGCCGTGAGTATAGGGGTCTTTGGCATCGATCGCGGCGGAAAGCGCCTCGACGGTGTTGAGGAAAAGTTCGCGGGTTTCCTTGTAAAGTCGGGCGTTTTCCCAGGCGGCTCCCAGTTGTTGGGCGATGGCGGACAAAAGTTTTTCGTCTTTCGAACTGAATTCCCTGGAGTCGACCGGATTGGAAACGGCCAGGACACCCGCCATGCCGGACTTGGTGGCGAGGGGCACCAGAAGAAGCGAGCGGTCTGGAACCCGCCCGGGGACATACTTTGGGAACTGCTTCAGATCGTTGGCAATAAGCGCCTGTCCGGTTTCGATTACCTGCCATGCCAAGCCCTCACCGCGCGGGAAACGGATTGCCCCGACCCGGCCGTTTTCGACACCCAAGCCGGCGGTGAGCACAAGGCCAAGCCTTTCATCGTTGAGCATCAGGACGCTCACCTTGCGCACTTCCAAGGTTTCGGCGATCTCCGAAACCGCGCTTTGAAGGATCTCCTCCAGTTTCAATTTGCCTGAAAATGCCTGGCTGAGACGGTACAGCAGCGTGATTTCTTCGTAAACGACTGACAATTCGCGTGAAAGATCGATGACCTCGTGTTCGTATGCGAGAAGTTGTTCGAAGGCAATGCCGATCGCGCTCAATGTCACGGGGTCTACACCCTCGCCTTCGAGGTAGAAGTCGCCTTCGACCGGAAGTTTTCCTTTAAAGCCGCTTTCGGATGGTTCAGAAGACAGATGAATGGGGAATTGCCGCGCCAAGATTTCCAGGAACCGGGCGATCCGGTCAGCTTTCAGCAGATGATTCAAGCGTGCGTTCACTTCAGCGCCCCCTCTCCCCGCGGGAAAGGGCCAGGGGGAAAATTTCCAGCAGGAGATGCAAGTGCGAGCTCCCTAACCAGCGCCACCTCTTTCTGCAAAATATGGTCGGGGTGAGGGTTTCCGGCAGCAATTGCAAGCGTATCTTCTCAATAAAGGGGGGCGCGAATTCGCGAGGCTCATCCCCCGCGGTCGGGCGTGCTGCGACCTCGGGTTCTCTTTCATGATTCCCCCGGGTTATTGGGATGATACATGCAAGCGTCCATCAGTAATTCAGGAGCTTCCAGTAAGCCCCAGTTTTTCCTGGACGTACTGCAAAAGCTGACGAGGGCTGAATGGCTTGGAAATATACTCGTTTGCACCGGCCTCGAGCCCCATTTTTTTGTCGACCTCCTGGCCCCTGGCGGTCAGAAGCAAAATTGGAGTGTTGGCGAAAGCAGCTTCAGCCCTGAGTTTTCGGCAAGCTTCGAACCCGTTCATCTTGGGCATCATGACGTCGAGAAGAATCAGATCGGGTTTTTCCCGGAGTGCGGCCTGAACGGCTTCTTCCCCGTTGGTGGCGGTGATGACAGTGAATCCGGCATTTTCGAGCTTGTCTTTTACGACCCGGAGAATGTGGGGCTCGTCATCCGCGGCTAGGATCTTTTTGTTTTCCATCAGCTCCCCCTGATTTCCTGGAAAGGACGTCTCTGACCATCCTGATCAGGTCGGCTCCCCTATATGGTTTTGTAAGATGAGCATCGACGCCGAGCTTTTGAAACTTGTCATCCTGGGACAAAACGGTAAGCATCATGATCGGTATCGAGCTGGTCGAGCTGTCGGCCTTCAACCGTTCGACGACCTCGAATCCATCCATGTCCGGCATCAGGACATCGAGGATGATCAGATCGGGGATTGATTTTTCCAGGAATTTCAAAGCCAAGGGCCCTGAGGTGACGGAATCAACCAGGTGGCCTTCGTGAGAAAGTTTGTCCCTTACCGCCCTGGCGATGTGTGCCTCATCCTCAATGATCAGAATCGTTGCCATATTTCCTTTGCAGAAAGCGCCGCGCAAACAGGATACTTAACTTTGCACGCTTCAACATGCACCTTGGAATACTGCACCTTGTACTCTGCAATGTAGCACAACACAACACCTCCCGTAAACGGCGGTTGAGAAAAAGCGCAAAAATCCATCGAAGAGTGAAGAATGATGCAGGGATAGGGGAACGAAGTAACCAGCCCGCTTAGGAAATTGGGTAAAAGACAAAATAAATTTGGTATCTACTCAATAATTCGGGGGAACTCAATGATTCCTGGCGCAAAAGACTTCTCCCTATCGATCGAAATGACAGCATCGTTTGTCATTCCGAACGAATGTGTGGAATCTCTCTTTATGTTGAGAACCAGCTAGACCCTCGCCGAAAAGCCCCGGCGCCCAACTCGCCTCCTAATGGCAAATGAGTGGTTAACGCGGTACTGCGTGGTGCCAACATGCCCAAGCTGCCGAAAAAGTACCTTTTCGGCTAGGGTCGAGCTAATGCCCATTCTTTTTGAGCAGATACATAAATTGTAACGCCGGGGGTCGGGCAATCGTATCCCAGGTGAACTACCATAAAATCGAAAAGGAGAAGACTATGAAACGCATGAGAAACCTTGCCCGAGCAGTATCTTTCGTTGTATTGATGGCCTTTGCCGCAGTGAGCCTGACCGGTTGCGATGCTTCGGCAATCGCCGGAATCATCCAGAAGATTATCCCTGTGATCACCCAGATCATCGGCGCCATCAAGGGAGTCGCCGGCGCCAAAAACACTGCCGCGACGACCGCATCTGGAACCGCCACGATCGCGGCCACCACCGTTCCGACCGCATCAGGAACCCCTGTTGCAACGCCCGACAGCCAAATCAACGAGGGTGATGATGCTGAAGGAATACTCAACTCCGACAAGGAAGATTGAGCCCGCCTCCTGCCCCTTTATTCTTCCCCCCAAATTGCCCCCGCTTCCCGGCTGGGGAAAATTTGGTCTCCAGCGGCATTTCCGTGTGAAAACTTATTCGTATCGCAAAGCTTCTATCGGATCCAGTTGGGAAGCCTTCCAGGCGGGGTAGATCCCGAAGAAAACCCCGACTATCGCCGAGAACAACGCTGAGACCAGAACCGCCGACCAGGAAACGGCCATCTCCCAACCGGTAAAACCTCGGATGAGCGCTTGGGTCAAGACCAGACCTGCGGCGATACCTATGCCGCCCCCCAGACAAGAAAGGACCACAGCTTCAACTAAAAAGTGGAACAGGATATCCGTTGCTCTGGCTCCGACCGCCATTCGGATGCCGATCTCACGTGTCCGCTCTGTGACCGCGACGAGCATGATGTTCATGATGTTGATGCCCCCGACGATCAGGGACAATGAGGCGATGCTGCCCAGCAGTAGGCCGATAATCCCGAGGGTGGTGTCAGCCATGGCAGTGAGGTCTGCCTGGGTGCTCATGGCGAAGTCGTCGGGCTGTTCATCTGTGAGGCGATGGCGCCGCCGAAGAAGTTCTTCCATCTCATCTTTGGCCGTTTCCAGCTTGTCTTCCGAGACAGCCGTGACAAGGATCATGTTTGCGTGGGTTATCTTCATCATGCGCCGCTGCACGGTGGAAAACGGGGCGATAATCCGGTCGTCCATGTTTTCTCCCACATTCGACACCCCCTTTTCAGCAAGGACGCCGATCACCTCGAACGGCATCTTCTTGATCCGGATCGTCTTTCCGATTGGATTGAGCGATCCGAAAAGCTGGTCGGTCACGGTTTTGCCTAACAGGCAGACTCTGGCCCCATTGCGGATGTCATTGCGGGTGAAATTGGACCCCGATTCGAGATCCCACGAGCGGATGTCCAGAAATTCCTCGTTGCAGCCGACGACCGGGGTTGCCCAGTTCTGATTGGCATAGATGGCCTGGCAAACGGTCCGAACCCACGGTGTCACCTTGCTGACCGAAGGGCATTGGAACTCGATCTCCTGTGCATCCTTATCGGTCATGGTAGTCAAGGTTCCCAGGCCCAAATGCCTGCCATCTGTAGCCCCGCTTCCGGGGAAAACGAAAATCAGATTGGTTCCCATTCGCGCGATCTCGCTCGCGATGGATTTGTGGGCTCCCTGAACAAGTCCTACCAGGGTAATGACCGAGCTGACGGAAATAATGATTCCCAGGGCGGTCAGAAATGAACGCAGCCGGTTCCGCCAAAGGCTGATAAAGGCCAAGCGCAAAACAGCAAGGGAATTCATAGCTCAAGGAAGGTTCCGTAATCGGCGCCAAGAGAATAGCATGTTTCGATCTTCCCTACAACGCACGATTCTTGGCAAGTGCAAAAATCCACCAAAGGCTGATAGAATGATGCCGGATGGAAACGAACAAGGTTTCATACGGACTCGTCAGCAGGATCATCCACGGCCTTGCACTGATTACGGTTTTGTTCGGCGCGTTTGCAATGACAAGCTGAAAATTCCCTTCTCCTTTGAAAAGCTGGAACCAACGGTTTTCCCAGCGAATGGTACCATCATCTTGTACTTTTCGCTGATCTTCCCATACGAAGACTTCCGCGAGATTGATTCCAATTGGCAGTGGTTGATGGAAGTCCAGTTCTGACAGGAGTTTTATGGCGAATTTTCTATTCAAATTGTTCAAGAATCTCTTCCGTAGCCAGGCATTTCCTGATTCAATTTCGGCTATTCCGTTGAATGCCATATCTTTGA
>MNYA01000269.1 GCA_001872985.1 bacterium CG2_30_54_10
ACTTGCTTTACCAGAACCGTTGGTGAAGCCGCTTTTCGCAGAATCGCGCAATACTCAGGAAACCACGATGCAATCAAGATCTACGAAGAAAAGTGCCGTTGTAGTATTATGTCATTGCGAGGAGCGGAGCGACGAAGCAATCTCCTGGTAAGAAGAAGATTGCTTCGCTTCGCTCGCAATGACAGTGTTTGACAAAAAGTCTGTCTGTAAAGTTACTACAGTGTCAATAAGTTTTGAAAATTCTTCCGTGGCCCATCATTCGTCATGAATAGCCTTCTTTTTCTGAAAGACCTACAGATCAACAAGGCTGTCGTATTCTCTCTTTCTGTACAGGTTTGGGCGATCGCATTGGGGCCGCTCACCGTCATTTTTTTGGGATGGTATCTTTCTCCCGATGAGCAGGGATACTACTACACTTTTACAAGCTTCAACGCTCTTCAGCTTTTTGCGGAGATGGTTCTCTCACTTGTTTTGGTACAAGTTTCCAGTCATGAATGGGCTGCATTTCCGGGAGGAAACGATGCATCCCTGGAAAGGAAACTGGAGAAAGGTTCGCTTTCAAGACTTGGAAGCCTTCTTCGATTTGCAATTAAATGGGTTTACGCATGGGGTTTCACATTCACGCTTGCAATGGGGCTGGGAGGGGCTTTGGTTCTTGGCTGGAGCCCGCAAACCGGAGTGATCTGGGGTTTGCCGTGGCTTCTGTTTTGCCTTTCCTGCGGGGTGTCTCACCTGATCGCGCCGTTTCTTTCGATCCTTGAGGGCTGCAACGAGGTCAAATCGATTTATTTCATTCGCTTCCTTCAAAGCGCAATTTTTGCCGTATTCATCCTGATCGGGCTACGGTTCGGCTTTGGTCTATTTTCCCTTGCGCTGGCCCAGATTTCAAAATTTTTAATTGGGATATTCGGTCTCGTTTTTTCGCACCGCAAGAAATTGTCGGATTTCATTCGCTCGCGATGCGACGAGGAAATTGCATGGTGGCGGGAGGTTCTTCCGCTTCAATGGAGAAGCGCGTTGAGTTGGATCTCCGGTTATTTCATCTTTTCCATTTTCACCCCCATCATGTTTATTTTCCATGGGCCTGTGCAGGCAGGCCAGATGGGAATGTCCCTGACGATAATCTCCGCCCTTGACGGGATTGCCAACTCTTGGATGCAGCCGCGAATGCCCGAGCTTGGCGTTTTGATTGCACGGAGAAATTTTCAGAAATTGGATCGGCTGTTTTTCAAAATTCTTCGTATTTCCCTCTGGGTCATTTTCTTTCTGATGGCCTCATTGCTGGGGGCATTCGGCATTTTGCGGCTTTACGGGTTCAGCTTCAGCGAACGCTTACTCGCATCCGTTCCATTCGTCTGCCTTGTCCTCCAAAGAGGGGTTGGCGCGGTCATAGGATGCTTTTCATCCTATTTGAGGGCTCACAAAAAGGAACCCCTGGTCGCGCAATCTCTAATCGGCGCCGTTCTCATTTTGGCTTTTTCGCTACTCTCCGTCAGGGAATACGGCGCGATTGGACTTTCGGCGGGTTTTCTCCTGGTAACAGTCTTGTTCTCGCTTCCGGCAACGATTTTAAAATTTTTTCACTTCAGAAAAGAGTGGCACCGGGACTAACAAAAAAACCGAAATCGGCGTCAAGAGTCCGGGTAAACCGCAAAAACACAAAGAATACAAAGAATACAAAGAATACAAGGGAAACGGTGAAATTTGGATGCGGAATTTTGTATTGGTTGTTAGCCGCTGGTAGCGCTAATGATTCCGGCTATGTATTTGAAGTTTTAATGGCTTTCTGCTATTCTCTGGGGTCTCAGTCCGGCTCCGCCGATGGGGGAAGTCACGTTCCCAGATCAATAAGGATGAACCATGGCACGATTCCTACTGGTTGCCGCCTCTTTTGAGGACGTCACCTTTTTGGGCAAGACCCAGGTAAACTCTCATTACCCACTGGGTTTGGCCTATCTACATTCTTACCTTGAGAGCAGGGGGCATACCGTTCGGACATTGGCCCTCAATCACGAACCGTTTGCGAATTGCCGTGAACAGGTGCTGGCCGGGATCAAAGCCTTTTCGCCGGACACCATTGGTTTCCAGATTCTGACTTCCAATCGGGTTGCCACCATGCTCCTCGTAGACGAGGTTCACCAGCTCCTCCCAAGCGTTCCAATCCTGCTGGGGGGCATCCACACCAGCGTAATGTATTCCCAGCTCCTGGACCGCTTTCCCTATGCCATCGCGGTTCTGGGCGAGGGGGAACAGACCTGCGACGAGTTGCTGCAGGCACTTGCCTCTTCACGGAATATCGAGGATGTTCCCGGCATCGCGTTCCGATCGGCGGGGAAGGTTCGGTTGACCGCCCTCCGCACATTGTGGGAAAACCTTGATGAGCTGCCGTTTCCCAAGCATGATATCTTTTTCACCGGCAATCGTTCGCTGGCCGGCATGCTCTCCTCGCGCGGGTGTGCCTTCAAATGCAGCTTCTGCGTCCTTGATTCATTTTCCCGGCGTCGGGTCCGCTTTCGGTCTCCCGAGAATGTGCTGGAAGAAATCGATTACCTGGCACGCACCTTTCCCAATTTACAGACCATCTGGTTCCACGACGATTCCTTCTTTTTCCGGCCGGAGCGGGCCATCGCCATCTGCGAAGGGATCATCCGCCTGGGTATCCGCAAGAATTTCGTCTGCAGTGCCCGATTCAAGCCCATCTCCCAGGAGTTGGTCAATGCCCTGGAACGCGCCGGCTTTGGGATGGTTTTGTTTGGGCTCGAATCGGGATCCGAAAAAATCCTCCAACTCGCTCACAAGCACATCACCCAAGATGATGCGATCAAGGCCATCGAATTGTTCCGCCACCGGAACATCCGTCTCGCGGTTTTCCTGATCGTCGGCCTATACGGGGAAACCCGGGAAACCTTAATCGAAACCGCTCGCTTTTTCCAGCGGCTCCAGAAGATTAAATATTTTTTGCATCCGGATGGGGTTGCCATTCTTAACGTCTATCCCGGCACGGAGATCTACGAGCTCTGCAAGCAACAGCGGCTCCTTGAGGACAAGTTTTGGTTGACCGACCAACCCACCCCCGTCTTTACCGTTGAGCATGACTTGGCCACCCTCCAGTTGTTCCGAGATCTTCTGCTGGATCACGTCTCACTCTTCCGCCTCCCCAACCCCCGCGCATTGCATTTTCAGCGAACTTTAATTCCCCAAATTCTGAAATTTCTCCTATTTGAAACTCCGCCTCGGGAAGCCATGCGGATTGTGGCCGAACCATTGCTCGGAGCACTTCGGTCGATGGCCCCCGGCCTGGTTGACTCCTTGCTCGCCTTGTATCGAAATTACCGCTCGTGAAGCAGATCTCCGCCTTTTTATCGCGCCGGGACCCTCCATGTCGTCAACTTCTGCCGGCGTTGATATTGTCATTGCCAGTGGGGTTTGCGACGGCGTTTGCATCGACGTTTAGGTTTGTGTTTGCGTTTGCGTTTGCGTTTGCGTTGCAGGATATGGGATATTTTAAGCGGTTGATTCGACGATCTTTCGAGGGTTTCATGTTTTGTCCGAATTCACATTCAAGAAAAATAGGAGCGCACGCATGCTAGATTTATCAGAACGGATTTTTATCACTGGGCACCGGGGAATGGTAGGATCCGCTCTGCATCGTATTTTGATGCGGGAGGGCTATCGCAATTTTTGCACGGCCTCCCGAAGCGAGCTCGACCTAAGGCAACAGACTCAGGTGGAGACCTATTTCCGGGAGCATCGGCCAACCGTAGTTTTCTTGGCGGCTGCGCGGGTTGGCGGGATCAAAGCCAACATGGAGGGACCAGGGCAGTTCCTGTATGACAATTTGATGATACAAACCAACGTCATTCAGCAGTGTCTTGAACATCGGGTCAAGAAGGTGGTCTTCCTTGGCAGCTCGTGCATTTATCCACGCAATTGCCCGCAGCCGATAAAAGAGGAGTATCTGATGACAGGGCCTCTCGAACCCACCAATGAGGGTTACGCCATTGCCAAGATTGCCGGTCTTCGATTGTCACAGTATTACGCGAAGCAGTTCGGTCTGAGCGTTCTCAATCCCATGCCCTGCAACCTGTATGGTACCAACGATCATTTCGAATTCGACCGGGCTCATGTTTTGTCTTCCCTGGTACACCGCTTCGTTGACGCTGTGGACGATGGGGCCTCCGAGGTCGTGGTCTGGGGAACGGGGAGCGCTCGCCGCGAATTCATGCATGTCGATGATTTTGCCGAGGCTGTCCTGCTTCTGGTGAACCGTTACACATCCTCCGATTTGATCAATGTCGGCTGTGGAACAGACTTAACCATCAAGGAACTGGCCGAACTTGTAGCAAAGGAAACCGGATTCAAGGGCCGCCTCGTCTGGGACACCAAAATGCCCGATGGCATGCCCCGCAAGTGCCTCGACGTTTCCAGGCTGCAGGCACTCGGCTTTCGTCCGCGTATTGCACTGCCGGAGGGCATTTCCCGCACCGTCGCTGACTACCGTCAGATCAAGGCAAATGGGGGATCCGTGAAATGATCCCGCTCATGAAGAGCACCTTTGCAAACGAGAAAGAGACCCGCCAGGCTTTGGTGGAATTCATCACTTCCGCTCCGCGATTGAGCATGGATCGGGAATGTTTCCAATTCGAGCGTGAGTTCGCGGATTGGCACCAGCGCAGGGATTCTATTCTCTTTAACAGCGGCGGCAGCGCCAATCTCGCCATTTTGATGGCGCTGAAAAATCTCGGCCGTCTCAAGGCCGGCGATCGCGTCGGGTTCACCGCCTTGACTTGGTCCACAAATGTCATGCCGATCATTCAGCATGGCCTGGCCCCGGTTCCCCTTGATGTTTCCCCGGTCACCATGAATGCAATGGTCGAACATGTGGCCAAGCGACTTGATGAAGTCGATTTGCAGGCTCTCTTCATCACCAACGTCCTGGGCTTTACCGGCGATCTTCCAGCCCTGGCCGACCTTTGCCGAAAGCGCCGAATTCTGCTGCTCGAAGACAATTGCGAAGCGTTGGGAACCCGCCTTGGTGGCCGATTGAGCGGCAATTTTGGTTTGGCAGCCAGTTCCTCGTTTTTCGTGGCCCACCACATGTCGACCATCGAAGGCGGCATGGCCATCACCGACGATCTTGACCTGGGCGAGATGTTGCGCATCGTGCGTGCCAACGGCTGGGATCGCAATCTGACCTCGGAGCAGCAAGCCAAATGGCGTGCCCGCTTTGACATTCCCAACGAGTTCGAGGCCAAGTATGCCTTCTACGATCTCGGATTCAACCTTCGGCCCACCGAAATCACCGGCTTTCTCGGACGTCGGCAACTTAAGTATCTCACGGAAGGAGTCCGGCTCCGGGAAGAGAACTACCATTTCCTCGCTGATGTGCTCTGTCGGAATCCCATTTACCTGCCGCTTGACCGACGGCACATCGAGCGCCTGTCCAGTTTTGCCTTTCCGGTTCTCTGCCGCACCCCGCAGCTCAGAGAGGCCGCCATCAAGCGTTTCACCGAAGCCGGTGTGGAAGTGCGGCCCATGATCGCCGGCAACATCCAGCGGCAGCCCTTTTTCCGAAAGTATGTTTCCCGGGTCTACGATCTCCCCGGAGCCGACCTGATCCATGATTGCGGCTTCTATTTCGGCAACTATCCCGAGCTGACCCGCGCCGATCTTGATCTCCTGGCCGCCTGCCTCCGAGCATAGCGTTTCGGTTGCTAGACCCTCGCCGAAAAGGTCTTTTCTTGTGTGCATGGGCATCTCGGCACCACCCATGCCTCCCTTTTGGTCGTTTTTATGTAACTTCTCAATAATTCGGGGTAACAAGTAGACGCGGCTAAGAATGATGAATGGAGAATTGGAGAGGTTTTCTCAAGAATCCTAAATTTATTTTCACCCATTCTCCATTTTCACCCATTCACCTTTTCTTCAATTTTCCCAAACAGGTAAACTCTTGATTTTTTTCCTTCCACTCCAGATCTGCGTTAATCCGCGTTTATCTGCGGCA